>NZGS01000073.1 GCA_002690995.1 Rhodospirillaceae bacterium | reverse complement strand
CTCTTCCGATCTGGTGTGATGACCTGTCCGCTCCAAAAATTGTTGAATTAGCTAAAAACGGCACGACTAAAGACCGATTGAAAGTCTCCGCGGCGATCCAACGTACTTTGTTATTGGCGGAAACCTACTATGCATCTGGCTTTAAGGGCTTAACATACTTGCCACCAAGAAATCATTTGGCCATTCTAATTGCCGGGATTATCTACAGATTAATAGGAAGACGTCTTCTTAATTCTGGTACAAAATGGTGGGTAGGACGGCAAGTTGTTTATAGTACTGGTAAGTTGCTGCATTCCTTATATCCTCCGTTACTAATGCTTAACCGCTTTAAGCGATTGCCAGTACATGAGTCACACTTACACAAGTGCCTTAAGGACTATTTAGATTTTGATTGAAACTTCTGATGTGGAATATTTTCCAACTGCCATTGTAGGCGCAGGTTGCGCCGGATTAACACTTGCCCATGAATTAATAAATTCGAAAAATTTTCCCTGTATTTTACTAGACCCGCACAAATTTCGCCCTGAGCACGCATTTTCCTTTTGGGATGATGGGCATCCACACTTAACTTTAGCTCGATCTCTTGCGAGAAAAACATGGTCAAAGTGGGAAATTAGAACGTTTGAGGAGACCATTCAAAAATCTAGCAGTCGTTTTGTATACTCAACTGTTTCATCATCTAATTATGAAAACTATCTTTTTAAAACAATTACAGAGAATAGAGGTAAAATATTAAATGCTAGAGCCACTGACCTCTATAACACAGAAACCTGTATCCGATTAGAAACATCGTCTCGAAACGTTGTCTATGCCAATAGGGTTTTTGATAGCAGGCCTCCAACCCCTACAAAAAAAACAATATTCCAACATTTTCTTGGATGGGAAATAAAAACTAATAATTCCGTTTTCGATGAAACCCTCGTTACACTTATGGATTTCCGGGTGCCTCAAGAAGATGGATTTCATTTTATCTACGTGTTGCCATATTCCAAAACATGCGCCCTTATTGAATCAACAGTTTATTCAGATACCGTGTTTAAACCAAAATGGTATGAAAACCAAATCACCAAATATTTAACGAATGTAATACAGTGCAAATCGTGGGATGTCATTAATAAAGAACAAGGAGCTATTCCTCTCAATTACAAGAAGGATTTAAAACCACTCGGCACGCCTATAGGACTCAACGCTGGTGCTATGCGAACATCTACCGGATACGCTTTTTCACAGATAATTCATCAAGCCATTAACGTTGGGAAACAGCTTCAACAAGGCCAAAATCTCGTTCAGATAAAACCTGGAGCTACAAGCTTCGAAAATTGGATGGATAACGTATTTCTTGATGTACTATCATCTTCACCAAAGTTAGCTCCCTATGTATTTTCAACATTAGCCAAAACTCTAAGTGGTGATGATTTCGTGAAATTTATGATTGGCGATTGCCCACTTTCGATTAAGTCAAGGATAATTTTGGCACTTCCGAAAGTTGATTTTATTCTTGGCGCACTGAGGAGCCCATTCAAATGAAATGGGAACTTCTAATTCCATTGCTCTTTATTCTTTTCATAGGAATTCCACATGGGGCATCAGACATTCTGATTGCAAGACGACGCTTCAAAAATTCATGGCTTAAGATATTATTTTTTATAATAGGTTACCTTTTCGTCGCTATTATCTTTACAACAGCTTGGTTTTTTTATCCTACCTTATGTTTAGGGATATTTCTGTTCATTTCTGGGTTACATTTCGGGCTGCTCGACACAATAAAAATGCCGACTTCTTCTTTGAAATTAATCCAAGCCTTTATCTATGGCCTAACTCCAATAATTATTCCCATTGTGTTTCACACAAGAGAAGTGAATGAGATTTTTAAGTTATTATTGTTTGATGACAACAATGAAATTGCACTCCAGATACAACACTTTTTCCTAGTTTGGCTGTTGGGACTAATAGTATTTTTCGTGAAATACCCAGAAAGTTCACAACGGCAACTCTTAGAAATAATAGCACTCGCTAGTTTGCTTATAACTATGCCGCCACTTTGGGGATTTGCATTTTATTTTTGCTTTGTCCATTCCATCAGACACTTTTTAAACCTAAGAAAAGAATTAAATAATTTGGAAAGGTTTGATGTAATTGCGTTATTTATGACCTCAATCGCGACAATAGCGCTTGTTGCTTTAGCTGGCTTTTTATTGGAAGGGAATGGAATTGAAGAAGGCCTTCTAAAAGTAACCTTTATTGGCTTAGCAGCACTAACAGTGCCGCATATGTTATTGGTAGACCTATATCCAAGGATAAGACTACAAGCCCTTAAAAGAGCCACCAATCGATTTTTTTAATTGAATAGTCTAGTGAAAAAACTTAGTTCAATACCTCATATGCTGTTTATCAAGTAAAATCCAAAAAAAAAGCTTTACTAAATAATGAAAGCTTAAGTAGATAAACATAAAAGCTTGTTATAATGTAATTTCGGCGTGATTGTTCTATTAGGAGATTATTCTGACTGACTTAAAAGGCGGGGAATAGTATAACCGTAGTACAGCGGACCCTGACTCTATCGGTCCTGGTTCGAACTCGCTTTCCAGCCAGACACATTGTGATGTTGCTTAATAAGAATAAATCAACTCGATGCCGTTTTTATCGATATTTGGTAGATATAAAAACGTTAATGCTCTGTTATTATAAAATTTACAATTCACATTTTTGCACGAACTGCCAATAGTTGTTTGAGGAGCTTTGACTTGTATATTGCTTTGAACCGATTCAAAATAATTCCAAATAGGCATGCTGATTTCGAAAAAATTTGGCGAAATCGTGAGACACATCTTGAAAAGGTTCCGGGTTTTTTATCGTTTAATTTGATAAAGGGTAAGACTGCACAGGACTATATTATTTATGCCTCTCATACGACATGGAAAAGTCAGCAGGACTTCCTAGCTTGGACAAAATCAGAATCGTTTCGTAGAGCCCATAAAAACGCGGGTGCTCACTCCGACCTTTACCTAGGACACCCAGAATTCGAAGGTTTCGACGTTGTTCTGTAATTACTGCATAAAATTTCGTGATGAGTGACTAATTGCCACGGCATAGACGTAATAAATTCATTAATATTAAAAGGCTTTCTCATGGACAAGGCGTTAGATCTTAGAAGAATGATTCATCGCAGCCGCAACGTTGTCTTTTTTACTGGCGCAGGCATTTCCACTGAATCAGGTATACCCGATTTTCGAAGTCCAGGAGGTATTTGGACAAAAATGGCCCCTATACAATTTCAAGACTTTTTGAATAGTGAGGACATGAGAAGGGAGACTTGGCGCAGAAAGTTTGCGACTGATAAAACCCTCCTTACAGCTAAACCAAATGAAGGACATTATGCAATTGAGCGATTAATTTCAGCTGGTAAGGCATCAGTTGTTATAACCCAAAATATAGATAATCTTCATCAGGACTCAGGTATCCCAGAAGAAAAAGTAATTGAGCTTCATGGAAACGGCACTTTTGCCTCTTGCCTTACTTGTGGCACGCGATACGAGTTAGAAAATATAAAACAGCGCTTTCTTAGCGATAATCAATTACCGATATGCAAATTTTGTGGTGGATTAATTAAAACTGCCACTATCTCGTTTGGCCAAGCTATGCCCCTTGAACCTGTAAAAAGGGCTGAGGAAGCAGCTAGCCATTGTGATTTATTTATTTGCATTGGCTCATCGCTGGTAGTGCACCCAGCTGCTCAAATACCCCTTATTGCTAAAGACAATGGAGCAACACTCGTCATACTGAATCGCGAGGCAACCGCATTGGATGAATACGCGGATCTCATCATAAATGACGAGATTGGGGAAATTTTACCAGCAGCGATAGCAACTTAAATGTTGGTTAAGTGATCATTTACCTCTATGATTTAATAAATTAGAAGCCACAGGGAGGCATATCTGATATGTTCGAGTTATCTCCTGAACTAACGTTCTTATTATGGGCGGTAGCGCTCACGTTCATCCAACTTATTATTTCTCTTTTAGGTGCTGCACAACAACATGGTCTAACAACGTTGGCAGGAAATCGAGAAAACATTGGCTCAACTTCTGGATGGGCTGGACGAGCTCAAAGAGCTTATCGAAATATGCTGGACAATCTGGTCCTGTTTGCAATACTCGTAATAGTTGCGCATATTGCTGGTATTTCTAATGAATTAACTGTTCTTGGAGCACAACTGTTCTTCTGGGGACGATTGGCCTACTCGTTGATTTATGTGGTAGGTATAGCATGGCTCAGAACTGCTGCTTTCCTGGTCTCGATTTTAGGATTGATATTAATTTTTCTGCAACTAGTTTGATTAGAAGCTATCAATCCAAAAACTTGGCTAAGGCGTTTCCCCATCCAGCATCGCCATCCATTCTTGCTCCGAAAGTATGGACACCCCTAACTGTTCCGCTTTTTTCGCTTTTGACCCTGCTGCTTCCCCTACAACCAAATAATCTGTTTTTTGTGATATTGAACTAGAAACTCTTGCCCCAAGTTTCTCTGCTAGTGCCTTTGCTTCTGCTCTTCCCATTGCGACTAACGTACCAGTAAAAACTACTGTCTTACCTGTTATCTTACTTTGCGCGGTTTTTCGAATTTCATAGACCTCTATATTTAACTCAAAAGCTAGATCCGTCACGATATCAACGTTTCTCTGCTGATTAAAAAAATTCAACAAGTCTTGACCAACAGACTCTCCTATCTGATCAATGTTTATTAGCAAATTCCACGCCGCCCCGTCACCCTGTGTGCAACGGACCATGGCTATCTGCCAGTGCTCAATATCTATATAATTTTCCGCTAATAGTTTTGCGGTTTGCTGCCCCACTTGCGGAATGCCAAGGCTATAAATAAATCGATCGAACCTAATTCCCCTGGAGTTCTCTATTGCTTCAAATAGATTTTCTATCGATTTCCATCCCCAACCTGAAAGCTTTGCAAGCTCATCTCGGTATCGCGCGAGGCGAAAAATATCTGCTGGATTTTGTATCCAGCCTTTATTCCAAAAACTTCTTATTTGTTTTTCTCCGAGGCCATCAATATCCATCGCGTTTTTTGAAACAAAATGTCTTAGTCGTTCAATGGCTTGTGCATCACAAACCAAACCTGCCACACATTTTCTCGCTGCTTCTCCCTCGTTGCGCTGTGTGTCGTTTCCACAACTGGGACATTTTGTAGGGAAAACGAATTTCTCACTATATCGACTGCGCGCGTTTTGATTCACACGAACCACTTGTGGAATTACATCTCCCGCACGCTGAATAACAACCCTATCTCCAACACGAATGTCTTTCCTTTGGATTTCATCTTCATTATGTAAAGAGACATTTGATACGATAACACCACCTACTTTGACTGGTTTCAATCTCCCGACTGGCGTTAGAACGCCTGTTCTACCAACCTGTATATCTATCTGTATCAACCGGGTTTCGATTTGCTCGGCCGGAAATTTATGCGCAATAGCCCACCGTGGGGAACGACTTATGGAACCCATACGGTTCTGCCAATCTAGCCGATTAACTTTATAAACCATTCCATCTATTTCATATGGTAACTGCTCGCGAAGATTTAGTATTTTTTCGTGGCATAATAATGCCTGATCCACCGTGCTGCATATCTCGGTCAGTCCGTTAACGACGAAGCCATTCTTTTTAAGTAAATTCAGAAAATCAAAATGTGTTTCCATTTTCGTTGGGGACACTTCCCCCCAACTGTACGCGAAAAAGTTCAGGCTCCTGGCAGCGGTCATTGATGGATCTAGTTGTCTCAAAGAACCTGCTGCTGCGTTCCTTGGATTTGAGAATTTACTTTTCCCACTAGCGTCTTGCGATGCATTCAATTCCTCAAACGCATTTTTCGTCATATAAACTTCACCTCGCACTTCTAATACATTAGGCGCTTGTTTTGTCAATGTTTTTGGAATGTCATCGATGGTTAAGAGGTTTTTGGTTATGTCCTCGCCTGTAGTTCCATCTCCTCGAGTTGCACCATAAACTAATTGTCCTTTCTCATATCGAATAGATGCCGACAAACCATCTATTTTCGGTTCAGCGACTAATTCCAATGTTATTTCGGGGCCAAGCCGCAAAAACCGTCTAACACGTTCAGAAAACTCGTAGACTTCTTTTCTATCAAATGCATTTGCAAGTGAAAGCATCCGTTCACTATGAGTAATTTTATCGAAGCCTGCTGCTGGTGGGGAGCCAACTTTTTGCGTGACTTCAATAGATATAGGTAATCTTGGAAAATAACCTGCTAACGTTTCAAACCTTCGCCGTAATCCATCATAATAAACATCATCAACGGTCGGGTTATTATCTTCATAATATTCTATGTCATGGCTTTTTATCTCTTCTGCAAGCGCCGTTAGTTCTTCTTTAGCCTCTTCTTCGAGGAGCTCACTTGGCATTTTATGTCTTATTTCTTTGTTCATAACAGCTAGTTGATTTGTTCTTCCATAAGCTTGCGGGCGGCTAGACGTGCTTCTTCTGTAAGTTTTTCACCTGATAACATTCTTCCAATCTCCTCTACCCGTTCATCCTTTCCAAGATGACAAGCAGTAGTTTTTGGTTCTAATCCATCGCTCTTTGAAACCTGCCAATGGTGTTTGCCTAACGCTGCTACTTGAGGTGAATGGG
The DNA here is from genome assembly GCA_002690995.1 of Rhodospirillaceae bacterium. Lineage (GTDB taxonomy): Bacteria > Pseudomonadota > Alphaproteobacteria > Thalassobaculales > Thalassobaculaceae. Next base: position 3,319 of record NZGS01000073.1, on the reverse strand, counting down.
TGACAACAAGAACTTGCTGATTAATACCCAATTTCTTTAACCGCTTACCAACTGCGCTAGAAACAGCACCTCCTACACCGGCGTCTACCTCATCAAAAATGAGGGTTGGTAACGGATCAGCAGTCGCTAGTGCGGCTCTCAAAGCAAGAAGAAGTCGCGATCGTTCACCACCAGACGCTATTTTGTTAAGTGGCCCAGGAGCGTTTCCCTGATTGGTTGAAATAAGAAATTGAACTTCGTCACAACCATGATTACTCCAATTGGCCTCCTCTGCTGTTGTGCATTGTACGACGAAGGACGCCTTATCCAACTTCATTTCCGGAAGTTCAGAGGTTACGGCATTTTGAAGTAACTTTCCGTGTTTCTTTCGGCTCTCTGAAAGTTCAACAGCTAGATTTTGGAAAGCTTCCCTTGATGCGATTACCTCTTCCTCTAAGTCTCGCAATTTATTATCGCCAAGTTTAATATTCTCAAGTTTTCCTCTTATTTCTTCAGCTAACTCAGCAAGTCTAGTCGATGGTACGCCATGCTTCCGCGCGAGGGACCTTATCTCGGCCAATCTTACTTCTACCTCTTCTAACCTGGTTTCGTCTGAATTGATTTTATTGGCAATTCTCGCAAGCTCATGCTCACTCTCGTTCAATTCAACTATCGCGCGGTCTATCGCCTCCAAAACCGAGGGTATTTTTATAGAAACTCTATCCAAAGAACGTTGTACATTACTTAAAATGATGCTAGCGCCCTTCTCACCTGAAAGATACTCAATGCTACTATTTATCAATTCAATATTTTTTTCAGCATCAGTTAATGAGCTGCGTAACTCTGCTAACTCTTCCTCTTCACCATCCTTTATCGACAACACGACTAACTCATTTAAAGAAAACTCAAGGAACTCCTGTTCCTCAATGCTTTGTTTCAGTTCCAATTTGGCAGTTTCAAATCTATTTTTACAATTTTCCCAATATAGAAATTTTTCTCTAACTGCGTTTAGTAATGCGGAGTGGTTTGCAAATAAGTCGAGGAATTGTCTGTGACTCGAGGTTCGCATTAAACCATGCGCATCGAATTGACCCTGAATTTCGACAAGTAATTCCCCAATTCCCTTTAAAGCATTCACGCTAATAGGTCGGTCATTAAGAAATGCACGGCTTGAGCCCTCTCTCTTTATAACCCGGCGTAAAATTAATCCATCCTGCTCAATTTCTTGAACATCGACTTCTATCTCTTTCAAGTAGGATTTAAGCGTATTATGGTTTTTTATTTCAAATGATGCGGTCACAACGGCCTGATCTTTTTTTTGCCTGATAAGCCCTATTTCACCTCTGCCGCCAATAACCAAGCTCAATGCATCTAGCAAAATTGACTTGCCTGCCCCCGTTTCTCCAGACAACACGGTCAATCCGTCACTAAATGAAAGATCTAAGCGATCAATTAAAATAAAATCGCGAATAGATAGTTCGACAAGCATATTTTCCTCAAAATATCCAAAAACCTAACCCAAATAGGCTATCGCTTTTCCGCGTCGACTCACTCAGCTTTCCAGTTTTTAAAATCGAATAACTGTCTTTATACCACTCATTTCCAGGGTAATTGTAGCCTAGTATAGCTGCGGTCTTTGTTGCTTCATTATTCAGCCCTAAGGCTAAGTAAGCTTCAGTCAGTCTATGCAGGGCTTCTGGGACTTGCGCCGTTGTATCGAAACGCTGTACCACTATCTTGAATCGATTAATCGCTGCCGAATAGTACCCTTTTTTTAAATAAAACCGGCCTATTTCCATCTCTTTTCCGGCCAAATGATTACGCGTTAAGTCGATTTTTAATCTAGCGTCTCGTGCGAACTTACTTTTTGGAAAACGCCGAACGACTTCAGAAAATGTATTTAAAGCTTCTTTTGTTACCTTCTGATCTCTTCCAACGTCTACAATTCTCTCATAGTAACATAGACCTTTGAGATAATACGCATAGTCAATACTTTCACTAGTTGGGTTAAACTTTATATATCTGTTAAGAGCATTGACCGCCTCATCATATTGGTTTGTTTGATAAAGTGAGTAAGCGGACATCAACACTGCTTGGGTTGCCCAGACAGAATAAGGATGTTGTCGCTCTACCTCATCAAAAAGTGGGACTGCTGCACGAAAGTTCCGAGCTAAAACTTTATCCAGTGCGCTGTTGTATATCAGTTCAGCAGGCTTTTCGTTATATTCCGCTTCCTTTTTTATCTCGGCGCACGCGCCGAGTACTAAAAGTGCTAAAACAGCTAGTTTTTTGTATAAGTTAAGGTTCATTTTTTTCTCTAAAGTTCTATCCGCGTAGAAGAATAAACTCTTTTAATTTATCAATTAAATTGAAAATAATTATTCGATAAATTTACTGTATAGCATTGAAACCTCTTAGTTCCGCAATCGCGCCTTTAGTCATTTTGAGCCAATCCGATAATACTTCTGTTGTATGCTGACCTAAATGTGGTTCCAAATTTAGCTTCCTCTTATTCGATCCATGGTGTCTTATTGGACTTGAAGGTAAAACGATGTCGCCCATAATGGGGTGAGTAACATAACGGAGCACCCCGCGTTCATGCATATGTTCATCTCGGGTCACTTTCTCCAAATTTCTCACTGGAGCAGCAGGTATTTTATTTTTTGCTAGTAATTTTACGGCTTCATCTTTCGTTTTCGTTTTTGTCCAATTCTCGACAAGTTCATCCACTACATCCTCATTTAAAGCTCGCCGTGCTTGAGTCGTAAATCTTTGGTCAACTATTAAGTCCTCGCGATTTAATAATCTTAAGAGACTAAACCAGTGATCTTCTTTAACACATATAATAGCGATGTGGCCGTCCTTTGCTTCGTAAACATTGTACGGCGCCGATCCCCTGGTCGGATGTTTATTGCCTCTTCTTAGCGGCTGTTTCCATTTATTTCTGTGCAAACTTGCTATATTCGAGGTGAGTACAGGATATATCGCTTCTTGCATAGCTACCTCAACTACACCCCCAACTCCCGTTACTTCTCTCTCATACAGCGCAGTTACTATCCCAGCATATAGGTGGACACCACCCACAAAGTCGCAAACCGCGGCTCCTGCTTTCATGGGGGGTCCATTTTCTAAGCCATTTATACTCATCATGCCACTGACCGCCTGTACAGTTAAATCCATTGCCAGGTTATCCTTCTTTGGCCCAGTAAGGCCGTACCCTGAACCTGAGGCATAAATTAACCTTGGATTCTTTTCCAAAAATAAATCTATTCCCAAGTCCAACCGGTCCATGGCTCCAGGTGCAAAATTTTCCAACAAAACATCGGCCTCGCCCGCTAAT
>NZGS01000072.1 GCA_002690995.1 Rhodospirillaceae bacterium | reverse complement strand
CATCAAAAATTGTTAATCCATTTATATTCGTGCGGTATATCGGTTGAAATTGTCTAGTCAATAAGGGCCAATTTGGTTTTTAATTCTCAGTTTGGTTAAAAATGAAAGAAAATTGTAATACTATCCAACACTTAATTTGAACTTTACTCTTAAGCGGAAACTTAGAAAAAGTTGAAATCTGAAAAAGACATTAATATTTTAAAGCTATTGACATTAATTTTATAATGTTGACAGGTATTTATCTAAAAAAGACGGAGTAAACTATGTCGCTATCAAGTGGTCCACTATCTAGGTTTCGTCTACTAGATCTAACGAGAGCAAGGGCTGGGCCAACAGCTGCAAGAATGCTAGCAGATTGGGGAATGCAAACTATTAAAATAGAGCAGCCAGCAGAATTGTCAGAAGTTCCACTTGGAGGTCCTAGAGATGGGTTTGACTTTCAGAATTTACATCGAAACAAGCGATCTATGACGCTCAATCTTAAAGAAGAGGCCGGCCGAGAAATTCTTTTTAAACTAGCAAAGGAGACGGATGTATTTATTGAGAATTACAGGCCTGATGTTAAACATCGTCTGGGCATTAATTATGAAACTATAAACAAAATAAATAAAAAGATTGTCTATGGAAGTATATCCGGCTTTGGACAAGAGGGACCTTATTCAAAAAGGGCTGGTCTCGATCAAATAGCCCAGGGGTTGGGAGGATTGATGTCTGTCACTGGTATGCCCGGTGATGGTCCTGTACGGGTCGGTATACCGATAGCTGATCTTACCGCGGGCATAAATTTAGCTTACGGAATATTGGTTGCTTTACTGGAGAGAGAAGTATCTGGACAAGGGCAGTGGGTGAAAACATCGTTGCTAGAGTCTCAGATAATGATGATGGACCTTCAAGCTGCCCGTTATACCATTTCAGGAGAAATACCACAGCAAGAGGGTAATAATCACCCGACCAACACACCAACAGGAGTGTTCCCAACCTCTGATGGTGTAATAAATATCCAAGCATCGGCGGAACATCTATTTAAAAGAATGTGTGATACGCTCGGAGCACCCGAAATCTATGAGAATTCCGACTACAGTAGTAATGAAAAAAGGACTGCATTAAGAGATCAAATCAATGCAGAGATATCCAAGTATACAAAAAAACGAAGCACCGCTCACTGGGTGGAGGCTTTCGCTGAAGCTGGGGTTCCTTGTGGGCCTATTTTAGACATGGGGGAAGTTTTTAGGGACCCACAAGTAAAAACACTTGATATGAGTCCTTCCGTCAATCATCCAAGATTGGGGACCTTAAATATCGTTGGGCAGGCTGTAAAATTAGAACGAACCCCCCAAAGAATGCACAGTGCGACGCCAGACTTGGGTCAGCACACGTTAGAAATTTTAGATGAGATTGGTATCGAAAGAGAGGAACTTAATAATTTAAGGAAAAATGGTGTCGTATAGACAGTAAATATATTTTCACAATACAAAAAGCAGGAAAAATCTAATGAAACTTTCTACGGACAAAATTTTAGCCATAAATGATGGGTCTGTTGGCAGACTAATATTGAATAATCCCGAGAGGCGAAATGCTATCTCGTTAGATATGTGGCAGGGTATAGCTGAAGCGTTCCAAGAGTTCTCTGGTAATCCAAAAATTCGCTGCATTGTTATGTCCGGAGCAGGAGATAAGGCCTTTGCATCTGGAGCAGATATTTCTCAATTTAAGGAACGAAGGTCAGATGCTAACGCCGCCGCTGAATATGCAAAGATATCAATGGCTGGTAGAAAAAAAATGTTAGAATGTGATAAACCGTTCATTGCTCAAATCCGAGGTTTTTGTATGGGGGGTGGCTTAGGTATAGCGTTAGCAGCTGATATCAGAATAGCATCGGAAGATTCTGTATTTGGTGTACCTGCCGCGCGACTATCTATCGCTTACGATCGGTTAAACTTGGGAAACCTAGTGGCTTTAGTTGGACCATCAAAGGCAAAGGAGATATTGATTACGGCAAAACGGTATTCTGCGCTAGAGGCAGAAAGGATGGGCTTGGTGAATTCGTGCGTGCCAATAGATAAATTAGAAGCAGAAGTAGCAGATATTACCGATAGGATCTCACAAAATGCGCCTCTCTCCATGAAGGCATCTAAACTTACCATAAACGAATTAATGAAGGATGATTCTAGTTTTGATGAGGACCTGGTGGATCAATTGACCCGCGATTGCTTCAACAGTAAAGATTATCAGGAAGGTCAAGAAGCTTTTATGAATAAAAGGCAACCAGTTTTTCACGGTAAATGATTGAAAAAAATTTCTCTCATTATAGTCTACTATATGAGTATTTTAGAACTACAATATGGCATGTTTTGTGCATCGTTTCCTAAATAGGTGTTCTTAAAAGAAGGTTTATCCATGGCATTAGCCCCAACTCAAAATCAAAAACAAGGACCGAGTCAAGAGTACTTGCTATTAGACTACCTTCAAAGGCTTAACCGAAGTTTGGAGGGTAGAATGGCGGTTCATATCCACCTTTCTCGCCTCCGTCCGCAAAATAGACAAGATCACCATGTCCGGATAGCAGCTACGACTTTTGAGGGGATGACGCAGACTTATGATGGTCAGGTCTTCATTCTCAGCTCATCCGATCTTTTTTTCGTTTGTAAGGATGCGTCGATAGATGACATAGATGCGGCTATTTTAAAGGTCCGTCACCTGTTCAACGAAGATCCTCTAACGCACGGTGAAGAAGAAGAAGATATGGCGCGGTTCTGCACGTACTACAACGTGGAAACTCAGCATGAAGAGATGTTAGACTTAATTAAACAAATGCACCGCGAGAGAGAGCGTAAAAATAGACTAGCGATAGGAAAAGTTAAAAAGGCTTCCGAAGTTCAGGATGGACTAAAGGAGCTTGACCCTGAGCAGCTAGGAAAGCTCCAGGAATTTTTGGCTAGGGCGGATTTGTCTAATTTAATGCGTCGGCAACCCGTCTGCGCCATAACTCCAGCCAATCCAAATCCGCAGCCGATATTTCAAGAGCTTTATATATCAATAGATGAGCTGAGAAAGTCTGTCGTGCCAGATTTTGATTTGTTGTCAAATTTATGGCTATTTAGGCACTTAACGCAGACTCTGGATCTTCGGATGCTGCAAGTATTAATCCACAATGACGACTCAACAATTGACAGTTCAATAAGCATAAACCTTAACGTGAAAACTATTTTGTCTCCTGAGTTTATAAATTTTGATAATAGTTTAAAAGCTTCATCACGTGGAACTGTTGTAGTTGAATTACAACCAATTGATATTTTTAGTGACATGGGTGCCTATATGTTCGCTAGAGATTTTATGCGCGAGCGTGGATACAGGATCGCGCTAGACGGTTTAAATCATCAGATACTGCAATTTATAGATAGGGAACACTTAGGGTTTGATCTTCTGAAGCTATTTTGGAGTCCTGAGATGGCGGACGACAACTCAGGAACTCGTTTGGCTGAATTGAAAGAACATGTTGATCGTTGCGGCAGAGCCCGGTTGATTGTTGCTAGGTGCGATTCCGATGAAGCCGTGCGCTTTGGTCAATCCTTGGGTAGTACCGTTTATCAGGGACGTTACATAGATAGACTTCTTAAAAGTTCAGGTGGGGTGAATTAACACCTAACTAAGATTAGAATAGTTGAATGCCGCTTTGATCAAGGCGGTTAATCCTATACACGCAAGAACCAGGAGGGCCCCGTTACGAAAATAATCGTGACCAAACCTTGCAAAGAAACGAGTGCCTAACCAAGTGGCAAGTATATAAAGTGGGATGCACATAATACTCATTACAACCACGCTCGTAGAGAAGAAATCATAGTACCATAGGGGTAGTAAACTACAGAGATTTAGCGTTGTGACCGCGCCAATGACATTTGCGCGTTGCTTTTCTGTGTCGGTACGACGGGATAGCGCAAGGGCTACGGCAGGAGGCCCACCCATCCCTGTGGCGCCTTGTATTAAACCCGCAGCTCCGCCTATGCTGATTAACAGAGCTGGGTAATCAGCTTTAGGAAATCGCACATCGCGATAGAGGAAGCAAACCATCACTAATACGAAACCAGAAATATAAATTTTCATTAATTCTGGATTTACTATAACCAAAATCCAAGTCCCCAATGGAGCCGCGAAAAAAGCTGCAAGACCAAAGGGTAAAACGAATACTTTTTCCGAGTGTTTTATGGCGGTCGGTAAGAGCTGTAGCATAGATGGTAAGCCGCTCAATGCGGCAATGGGCACTGCTTCGTGTGGACCTAATATAAAGCTCAAGACCAATACAATGATAATTGACGCTCCAAAGCCAACGAACCCTCTTACGAACCCGGCTAAAAATATTCCGCTGGCAATAGAGAGTATATCGAGCCTGGTTAATCCCGATTCTATATAGTTGAGTATTATTTCTTCCATGAATATATCCGAGTCATAAGCAAGATATCTCTTAAACTCAGGTTTGATAGTTTTTTAGAGGTGATTATTAAATAAAAATGAAGGTAATGTGAAAGTATACATCACCAATAGTTGTTGGATAGAAAATTTTATGAGAAATGGATATCACTTAGCTATTGGGTGGCGCTACTCGCAATAAGAATTCTACAACAGATTCAGCGAAAATATCATTTCGGTCTCCCGCCACCATATGAGCTGCATTTGAAACGTTAACATATTCCGCGTGAGGACATTGTCTCAAGAAGTCTTGTGCCCCCTCTTCGCTTAACACATCGGACAAACCACCCCTGACAAGTAAAACGGGTAAATCAAGATTATTTGCGGCATCGCGCAGTCTTTGGCGATAATCTGGTGCACCTGGTTTATTGAAGCGACGCGCAGGATCCCAGTGCCAGACGTATTTGCCATTTGATGCTAGTCGAACGTTTTTAGCTAAACCATCTAATTTTCGAGGTCGTTTTCTATGTGGTTGATAATTTGATATCGCTTGCGCAACTTCTTCGAGACTATCGAAGCCCTGCGGTTTTTGGTTCATAAAGTCCTGGATCTTCCTCTGGCCTTCCGGCTCTATGCGAGGCGCCATATCCACCATAACCAAAGCCCTAGAGGTTAGATGTTTTTCCCCGACAGATATTAAACTTGTTCCACCTCCCATGGAGGCGCCAACAAGAACAGGTTTTTTTGAACCCAAAGCACGAGAAACTCTGATAAGATCCTCAACCATTTTATCGGCACCGTAGTTGCCTTCCCCGGCCCATTCTGAATCGCCGTGGCCTCTAGCATCAAAAGCTACAGCGTGATATCCTGCTAATCCAAGTGTTTCGCCGGCACCTTTCCACGCATGCCGGGTTTGTCCTCCTCCATGCTGGAGTATAACAAGCTGATTGTTAGGATTACCCCACGTATCTCCCGCAATCTTAATGCCTTCATAGCCGTCCCAAATATGGCCTGGGACAGGCGTTCCAGGTAGTCGTTCCCCTGCACTCATTTTATTTCCTATGATAAATTTTTAAGATATTAGTCGTTTTTCTGTATTCCATTCACTCAGTCAAGTAATCATTGAAATCATTACAAAGATACCGAATAGATGGATAATACAGTGTATTACTCTCTAAGTGCGGCCTCCTCGGAAGAATTTAAAAACCTTGTTTTGTGTCCTTGTAATAAAAGAAATAATTTCGCAGTTTCTTCTAGCTCCTCTGTTGCATAAACGGCATCTTGTAGGCATTTTCCTGAGACTACTGGACCGTGATTAGCGAGTAAGACAGCATGGTGCTCGGATGCCATCTCTCTAACGACTTTAGCGAGTTTTATATCTCCTGGAGGGAAGTAAGGAATTAAGGGAAGGGTTCCAATCCGCATCACATAATACGCGGTAATCGGCGGTAGAACATTTTTTGGATTTATTTCGTCAAGACAACTCACCGCGACCGAATGTGTTGAATGCAGGTGAACAACCGCCGAGTCCTGCGGTCGTTTTTCATACATGGCTAAGTGTAAAAAACTTTCTTTTGTCGGGGGATCACCTGAAATAAGGTTTCCGTTTATATCTAATTTTGAAATCTTTTCTGGTTCAATATTATCCATTGAACAACCCGTAGGGGTCATTAGCCAACCGTCCTCCATCCTTACGCTAATATTACCAGAGCTTCCAAATGTTAGGCCGCGATCGAAAAGAGATTTGGCCATTTGAACTATAAGGTCGCGCGTCTTTATTTCATTCATTTTTTATCAAACGTTTTTGATCCAACACAGTTTTATTTTGCAGCAAAATCTCTTTGATACGATTATTACACGTTCGTTAGGCAGAGGAAATTAGACGAATTACCGAGGTGCAGGTAAACACTTTTTTTTCATCGGCTAATATATGAGCTTCCATAAATGCCGTCCGTTTGGTTCGGTGATTGATTTTCGGGAATGCTTTTAAAAGAGTTCCCTCTTCTGCGGGTTTAAGGAAGTTGGCAGTCAGAGAAACCGTTAATGCCCGAACACTTCCAAGATTCTTTATAGCTTCGTGGCAAACGGCCAGATCTGCCAGCGTCATCAGTAAACCTCCATGAGCAACAAGTCCGCTATTACATTGAGTGCGAGCAACCTCTAAAGAAACGATCGTTTCTCCATTATCGCCTTTACCCACATAAAATGGCCCACTATTCATTTCAAAAGGATCTTCTGGATAAGGTATGGAATATCCATTATCTAAAAAGTCAGTATTGGTTTTTTTATTGTCCATCAAGTTGGCCGTTACTTCTATGAAATGTTAACTTTGGATTTTGCAGCGTCAAGTTATCTTACATTTATCATTGGATGAAAAGGAATTTAAGGTGAAACCTTACCAAATCACAAAATGGGGTGAAATGTTAGAGGAAAATGAAGTCCCCATCCCTAAGCCTACGGGAACTGAGGTCCTTATCAAAATAAGAGCAAGTGGGGTTTGTCATTCAGACATACATATCTAGGATGGCTATTTTGATTTAGGGAGCGGGAAGCGGATAACACTGGAAGAACGAGGACTGAAATTACCTTTTACAATGGGACACGAACCTGTAGGAGAAGTCGTTGCTCTCGGTCCGGAGGCTACAGGCGTAGGTATAGGTGATCGTAGGATTGTTTATCCCTGGATCGGTTGTGGGATTTGCAAAGTTTGTAAGAATGGTGATGAACTTCTTTGCAACGATCCAATCACGGTAGGTACACGATGAGATGGAGGTTATGCAGAGTATCTTGTAGCCCCGCATGCGAAATATTTGGTGTCTTATGACGGTGTTGATGAGGCGTTTTCTGCTACAGCAGCCTGTTCAGGGATTACCGCTTACAGTGCTCTTAAAAAGCTTAAGCACCTTAAGTCTGACCAGACAGTTTTGATTATAGGTGCTGGAGGCGTTGGATTAGCTGCCGTTGGCATGGCCAAAGCTGTATTGAAAAGCAGAATTATTGTAGCGGACGTTGATCCTTTAAAGAGAGAGGCAGCACTTAAGGCCGGCGCAGATGAAGTTATTGATAGCGGCAAACGGAGGATAATAAAAGAACTTTTAAAAGAGACAGATGATGTACCCTATGGGGTGGTTGACTTTGTTGGTGCGCCAGCCACTTGCTCGTTCGGATTTCAAGTTTTAGCAAAGGGAAGGACTTTGGTCGTTGTTGGACTTTATGGCCGCAGTATGGATTTGTCCTTATCTATGCTTCCACACTTAAAGTAGTAAACATTGTTGGATCCTACGTGGGAACCTAGCAGGATCTTGTAGAGCTTTTAGATTTAGTGAAACAAGGTCATGTAACACCGGTTCCTATAATTAAAAGACAGCTTAGTGAGGCGCCAATCGCTATCCAAGATTTACGAAGTGGAAAAGACATACAGCGTTATGTGCTAATAAACTATTGAATAGGCTATTAGTATTAATTATTAAAATAAGATTTTGGATAATTATACGCCAAGTTTATTTCCTAGATGGTCTTTCTGTTTCAATAACTCGGTTGAGTTACCTTGCCAGACTATTTTACCCTTCTCGATCACATAATGCATGTCAGCTATACGAGCCAAGTCATTAATATTTTTATCTACAACTAGAATTGAAATTCCCTCATTTTTCAGTTGATTGAGACATCTCCAGATTTCGTTCCTAACCAACGGCGCCAAACCTTCTGTTGCCTCGTCGAGCAATAGGAGCTTTGGGTTAGTCATAAGCGAACGGCCTATGGCTAACATTTGTTGTTCTCCTCCCGATAATAAATTTGCCATGCTATCGATACGTGCAGATAATTGGGGAAACAAATCGAGTATTTTGTTTAGGTTCCAAGGCGAGGTATGGTTGTTTCTATTCGCTGAAATAGCTACAAGGTTCTCTCGGACGGTTAAATTAGGAAAAACCTGCCTGCCTTCAGGAACCAAAGCTATACCCTTTCTATTGATCTTGAAGCTCTCAAGGTGTTCAATTCGCACATTTTCAAAAAAAATATTACCTCGCGTTATTGGCGTAACTCCCATAATTGAATTAATGGAGGTTGTCTTTCCCATTCCATTACGCCCTATTAATGTAACCACTTCGCCATTCCTAACATTCATAGAAATGCCGAACAGAGCCTGGCTTGCGCCATAATGAGTCTCAATATTCTGTACGGTTAGCAATTCATTTCTCCATCTGAGCCAAGATAAGCTTCCCGAACTTTTTCATCCTTTTTTATGCTTTGAGGTGAACCGCTAGCGATAACCTGACCATAAACCAAAACGGTTATATGGTCTGCAAGTGCAAAAACCACATCCATGTCGTGCTCTATTAAAAGTATAGTTTTTCTTTTTTTAAGTTTTTGAAGGACTTTTAATATTTTTCTTCCCTCTTCTGTGCCCATGCCCGCCATTGGTTCATCCAAAAGTAAAAGGTGAGGTTGTGTCGCAAGTGCCATAGCGATCTCTAATTGACGGTGCTCGCCATGAGAGAGGTTTCCCACTTTTTCAAATGCTCTTTCTTCCAGTCCAATTTCCTTCAGGGCGTTCAGTGCAGCTTTTCGAAGATCGATGTCTTCGCGGACAGGCTTCCAAAACTTATAAGAATGGTTATCTCGCGCTAGGATAGCTAGAGTAATGTTGTCGATAACATCCATCTCCAACATTAAGCTGGTTATCTGAAATGAGCGAGCTATTCCTAAGCGGCTTCTTTTAAATGGCGGAAGCGCTGTGATATTTTCCTCTCGAAAAATAATCTCCCCACTATCAGGAAGGGTTTCCCCAGAAAGCTGAGCTATTAGCGTTGTCTTACCCGCGCCATTAGGCCCTATGACCGCATGTAATTCGCCGTGCTTGATTTCTAAATTTAAGTGATCTGTAGCGACAACGCCTCCAAAAGTTTTTGATAAATTGGAGACGTTTAGGATGGTCAGGCTCATTTTGTTAACCTTATTCTCTTAAGTAAACCATCAATGCCACCGCGTACGAATAGAACTACAATTATTAGCAAAGATCCAAAGAAAAAATGCCAGTAAGTGGTAATCCCGGAAAGCCATTCTTCCAATAAAACAAAAGTTACCGTCCCCCATAAAGGTCCAAAAAGAGTTCCTGTGCCACCTAAAAGAACCATAAAAATTAATTCACCAGATGCCGTCCAGTCCATCATTTCAGGACTTATAAAATTTGTGAAATTTCCCAAAAGAGCACCAGCATATCCGCATAGACATCCGGAGAGCACATAACAAACAAGTTTATACCTGTAAGTATTGTAACCAATAGACTGCATTCTTCTTTCGTTACTCTTGGAGCCAGCAATCACCATACCGAAACGAGAGTTCATAATTCGTTTAACGATGTAGAGGGAGATCAAAAGAGAAACAAAAACGAAATAATATAAAGTGACAGTATCTTCAAGATTAAAAAAATTTCCAAAGCTACTTCTTGTATCGATTACCAAGCCGTCATCACCGCCATATTCCTCGATACTGACGATGCCAAAGAAGGCCATTTGCGTAAACGCCATGGTTATCATGATAAAGTAAACGCCTTTTGTTCTGAGACAAACCGCACCGGTTAGCAGGGCAAATAATCCAGAAACGGTTATAGCCACCAATAATTGAAAAAGGCCGTCGTAGATTTCATAGTACGCAGGAATACCAACACTATAAGCGCCAATGCCAAGGTAAGCTGCATGGCCAAAGCTTATCATTCCTCCGTGTCCGAGTATTAAGTTTAGGCTAGTCGCGGCGATAGCTAAAATCATCAATCTGTTGGCGAGGTCTAAATAGAAATCATCGCCAGAAACATGGACATAGAGAGGAAGCATCGCAAGAAGGGCTGCTGATATTATAAGGGCATAGTTATAATGCCCTCTTTTTTTTTGGTCTCGCATATGATCAGCGTCCTTTTGGGGGGAAAAGTCCCTGTGGTCTAACGGCAAGAATAGCTGCCATTAAAATATATATTGCCATAGCAGATAGGGCTGGTGCAGCGGTCTCAGCGTTTTCCGCGGATAAAATAAGTTTTAATAAAGTGTCAAGAAATGATCTACCCATGGTATCAATGAGCCCTACTAAAATGGCGGCTAGAAATGCTCCCTTGATGGAACCAATACCTCCGATAATAATTACCACAAACGCTACAATTATTATTTCGTTACCCATCCCAATGCTTGCCTCGGTGATTGGTGAAATCATCATTCCAGCAAAGCCTGCCATAGCTGCTCCTACGGCAAATACGACAGTAAAAAGTGATTTGATGTCAATACCGTGGGCAGACACCATTTGCCTGTTTGATGCACCAGCTCGAATTAGCATCCCCATTTTGGTATGGGTAATTATAAAATAGAGGACGAAAGCCAAAAGCAGTCCAGTTAAAATTATAGAAAGGCGGAATGTGGGAAACTCAATTCCGGGTAGAATAGTAACCCGTCCATCTAGGAAAGTTGGCAGAGGAATAGCTTTACCTTCCGGCCCCCATAAAAAATGCACCGCCGTATCGAAACATAAGATTAGTCCAAATGTTGCTAAGACGTGATCTAAGTGATCCTTTGAATAAAGGCGCCGGATGATTGAAATTTCTAGAAGGGCGCCAGCTGCTGCGGTCACAGGAACAGCTATTAATAAGCCCCATAAAAAAGAGCCGGTGAATTCTGTCAGGGTCGCGCAGAAGTAGGCGCCAATCATATAAAGAGCGCCATGAGCCAGGTTCACAAAATCCATAATCCCAAAGACTAGTGTCAGACCTGAGGCTAGTAAAAACAATAGTAGACCGAGTTGAAGCCCATTTAAAAGTTGAGTGATTATTAGCACCCAATCCATACTCTAAATCCTCTAATATTCACATTCAACAAAGCACCCAAGACAAACATTTTGTTGTGGATCCCTTAACAAATAGGGGGGGAGAAGTATCCCGCCGTATCTTAGAACTTTATAGATGGCATTGAACTACATTAAGCAGTCTTTAGCATAGGTGTCTTGATGATTTTTCAGAACGACTTCGCGCACGGAGGTAGTCCAGACACCATCCGAGTCTTTTACAACTTCTCTTGAATAAAAGTTTTGTATTGGAAAATGATTATTACCATATGAAAATTTACCACGGACAGACGGAAAGTTTGCCTTCTCCATTGCTGACCTCATTCCATCCTTATTTGATAAGTTACCTTTTACTGCCTCAACAGCACTCTTTATAAGAAATATCGTATCATACGATTGCGCTGCATAAAAAGATGGGTAGCGGCCATATTTTTTCTTAAAACCAGAAACAAACTTTTTGTTCTGTGGTGTATCCAAATCTGGTGCCCAAAATTGTGTCATCACTGACCCCATAACGCCGTTCATGTTGGCTTTTTGAAGTTTTGGCAAGGCAATGGAGTCGACGGTGAAGACAGAGTAGAGCGGTATCTTTCCTTGGAGACCAGCCTGAGCATATTGCTTTATGAATGCGCCACCCGCTTTACCAGGATAAAAAACAAATATACCTTCTGCGCCGGATGCTTTCGCTTTTGCCAACTCAGCAGAGAAATCAAGTTGTGCATCCTTACCCCACTTTGTTAGGTCTTTTCCAACTATCTTTCCTTTAAATGTTCTAGTTACGCCAGCAACCATATTTTTCCCGGCTGCATAGTTGGGCGCCATCACATAAAGTGATTTAACATTATTTAAATTAAGCACTTCCCCCATAGCCATAGGCGTTTGATCATTTTGCCAAGATGTTGAGAAAAAGTTCTTATGGCATAATTTCCCTGCCATTTGGGAGGGGCCAGCATTTGAGCTTATTAGGAATTTTCCTGCTCCTAAGGCTGATTTTTGGGAAGCAAGAAGAACATGTGACCAAATAAAACCAGTCACAAACTGAACTTTGTCTTGCTTTACTAATTTATCTGTTTTCTGTTTGCCGATGGCCGGCTTGAAGCCGTCATCTTCAACTATTAATTCGACATCCAATCCGGCCATTTTCCCACCAATATCTTCCATGGCTAGATTCACTGCATCGACCATATCTTTACCAATCACTCCGGCGGGGGTAGTGATGGTAGTAACAAAGCCAATTTTAACTTTTTCAGCTGCCACTGCGGGTCCGATAGCCATTAGCCCTGCGGACGCGAGAAGTAAAAACTTTTTGAACATACTAAAATCCTCCCATTTTCAATTGGCATGATGCCGAAAATTGATGGAAATTCAACAATATTGATGAAATTTTTCTAAAGTATCGTGATATATTACTTTTAGAAACCCAATTTTACCTTAAAGAGATAAAGCAGTTTTGTTGTTAAGTCCGAAGCTGTCACTTTACACCCAGGATGGGCGGTAAGGTTTTAAGTGAAAACGTTGTGATGCCAGGTTGCAAATAGGTCGTTTGAGTATGTGAATGAAAAGTAACAAAAAGGGCAAAAAGAGGTCAACCGCTTCGACTAAAAGATCGCAAAAACCTGCTAGAAAATCACGCTCGATTTCAAAGAGAAGAGATTTCTTCGGCTCTTTTTTCTCAATCACTGCTCTGTGCTCTATTTGGGGTCTGGTTATTCTCCTGGCTATAGGAGTATATCAAGCAACCCAACTTCCGGACTTGTCAGACTTAGAATTTAAGAAACGTGATATCGCTGTCAGTTTAGTGGATAGTAGAGGACAAAAATTTGCGGCTTACGGAGACTTTTATTTAGAACCTGTAACGTTTAATGAAATTCCGGAGTCCCTAATTAAAGCATTAGTTGCTACTGAAGACCGAAGGTTTTTTCAACATTGGGGCATTGATCCTTTTTCATTAGCTAGAGCTGCGGTAGTAAATTTAAAGCAAGGAAAAATAAAACAAGGTGGAAGTACTCTTACCCAGCAACTAGCTAAAAATTTATTCCTAGTTTTCGACAGAAGCGTTGAAAGGAAAGTGCGAGAGTTATTGCTCGCATTTTGGTTAGAAATGTCTTTCACAAAAGAACAAATACTGACCCTATACCTAAATAGGGTTTACTTTGGCTCGGGTGTTTTTGGTTTGCGTGCTGCTGCTGAGTATTATTTTGGGAAATCTGTTTCAGACCTTCGACTAAAGGAAGCAGCAATGCTCATAGGAATTTTAAAAGCCCCATCAAAGTATAATCCGAGAACTAATTTTGCTTTGGCAAAAAAGCGGGCAACTCAGGTTCTCAATAATATGATGCGTGCTGGGTTCTTGGAAAAAAATATTTTAAGAAAGCATTTAAAATACAGGGTTAAAATGAAATCCCAATTAAATTTACAAAAGGGAACGTGGTATTTTGCAGATTGGATCAGAGAACGGGCTGAAGCATATTCGAACAATGTTTATTTAAATAAAAGAGTATTTACTACTCTAGATCTAGGGCTTCAGAAGAAGGCTGAGGCAGCCCTGGCCAATCAACTAAATCGGTCCAATTCAAATAAACAATTAGAAGGGGCAGTAGTGGTCCTAGACGCGACAGGTAAGGTTTTAGCCATGGTTGGTGGACGGAACTACTTTAAAAGCAAATTTAATAGAGCCACGCAGTCAAGGAGGCAGCCTGGTTCAGTCTTTAAGCCCGTAGTTTTTCTGGCGGCTTTATCAAAGGGCTTGAGCCCAGAAACTGTAATATCCGATCAACCACTAGAAATAGGAAGTTGGCGACCTAAAAACTTTGATGGTGTTTATAGAACACAAGTATCCCTCCGGCAGGCATTGCAAATGTCATATAATCTAGCAACCGTAAGGCTATCAGAAAAAATCGGACGCGATTTAACAATTAAAATGGCTTATCGTTTGGGGATTAATGCGAAACTTGACAACAAACCTAGTCTAGCGCTGGGCAGTAGTGGCGTATCTTTGATCAATATGACCGCCGCATACGTAGCAATATCGAATGGTGGCTTTCCGGTTGAGCCGTATGGCATTAGCAGTATAGAAACTGAAAAAGGAGAGTTAATTTATGCAAGGCGGGAGCAAGCGGCCACCCCGATAGCATCACCGAAGGTAATAGCAGACATGAACCTAATGTTAGAAGATGTTATTGCCAGGGGAACAGGCAAAAAGGCAAATATTGGTAAAACAGCTGCTGGTAAAACTGGCACTAGTCAAGATTACAGGGACGCATGGTTTATTGGATATTCCGAAGGTTTGACAGTAGGTGTCTGGGTTGGTCGAGACGACAATCGGCCAATGCGTAAGATTACTGGTGGAAGCATTCCTGCAAAAATATGGGCCGAGTTTATGTTAAGTGTTCCTTAATGTTTGTCGTTGACTCCACTTTTTCGTGTTTGGACTTAACATAAAGTAAAGAGGGGTAAGAATGGAATTCGTAAAAGATTGGTGAAGATTAATTGTGAAGATTACGATCTATCTCTTTTTCCAGATAGCTAAATTGGCTTACCACTCTTTCGTAAACATTTTTTTTAAATTCTATAATCATTGCTATCGTGGACTTTAAAGAGGTCCATTTCCAGTCATCAAATTCGGCACTCCACCCTCCCAAATCGATTTCGTCTTCGTTTCCAAAGAACCGCATAGCAAACCAAATTTGTTTTTGTCCGCGATAATTCCCGGCAAATGATCGTGCAGATACGTTAGGAGGGTAGTCGTAATAAAGCCATTCCGCTGTCCTATCGACAACTTTTACCGATTTTATATTTGTTTCTTCCTCTAATTCTCTAAGTGCCGCCGCTTCTGGTTCTTCGCCACTGTTGATGCCACCTTGGGGAAATTGCCAAGATTGTCTACCAATATCATTTCTTCGTGCAATAAATACCTGATTTTTATTGTTAAAAAGCACAATGCCAACACAGGGTCGGTAAGGAAGGTTCGTAAATGTCTTATTAATCATCTTTGACTTTGCTTATCTACTATTGCGGTAATCGGCGCTAGCGCAATTTGTTTGGTTTTTAATCCCTTTGTCCATTGACTCAGAATCTCTA
The DNA here is from genome assembly GCA_002690995.1 of Rhodospirillaceae bacterium. Lineage (GTDB taxonomy): Bacteria > Pseudomonadota > Alphaproteobacteria > Thalassobaculales > Thalassobaculaceae. The sequence continues at coordinate 21,174 of NZGS01000072.1, read as the reverse complement.
TCGTTATTGGTAATGGTTGAGCAATACCAACCGCAAATCTTCTTTTAAGGGCTATTCTTTCTAGTTCATCTAATTTATTTTTGATTTTCTCTTGGGACGGTTCTTTATCCACAAAGACGTTATTGAAAGCTTTAGGTAATTGAATAGATGAGGCCAACTCTGGACCAAGGCTTCTAGAAGTTGATCTACTATCTACGTAAATTAACCCACGTTGCTTGATGCTTCTTAAAACAGGGAGAAAGGTCTCAGAATGTAGCATAAACTTTGTCCCTAGTGTGCCTAGTAGGCCAACATATCCACCAGCTTGCTTCATGATATGTTCTAGCCGATTAAGGTTCTCAACTTCATTTGATGAAGTTAGGAGAGTAGCCCTGCCAGGATCATTCTTGGGAAAGCCAATTGGTTCCATCGGGATATCTAATAATATTTCGTGGCCCTTCTGTCGTGCTTCTCTTACCCAGCTCTTTAATCGTGGTGCTACATGGGAGAAAGATAGAGTTATATCTTCTGGTAACAGCTCTAGAGTTGCTTTCGTGTAAGTGTCTGATAATCCAAGATTGCTAATAATTAGGGCAATACGGGGTTTTCTATCAGCTCTTTTAAATCCTCGCGAGTATTCTAACCAAGGTTGCCGTCCATCTGGAGCAATTACGGGTAGTGGCCCAGTTTCTGTCTCTTCCGTTATATGGGGAAATATTATCCCAACGAGAGCATCACTATTGTTTAGTCTATTTTTAGTTTCCTTTGATTGATTTGCGATGGCGGTTTCAGAGTCATCCTCTGCTGCTTGATCGCCTAGTTGTCGGTTGTCGCGGCTGGAGTTTTTAGGTGCTGTTTCCCCATCGGCTAATACGTCTACTGTTACAGACGGCGTAATTGCTATTCGCTTCTCTATCGTTTTTTCTGCGCTAACCAAGACCCAACCAACTAATAATCCAGCACCTCCAAGAACTATCACTAGGAAGGTCCCGTAAATAAACCAAGCAAATCGATTTAGCTTGGACCGAGGTATTTCGTCTGTATGGTTTTGTTTGGTAACTTTTTCGCTTAAGACGTCATCGCCATCATCTAAAGTTAATTTTTCTAGGTTATTACGCTGTAGTCTTAAGGCGTTTTTAAGACGTTTTATGAAAGGACTAAGTTTCAATTTACTGTTCGTTTTTCAAGTAGTGACAAGCCACGGAGAAGGTCGACTGCTCTAGCAAGTTGGTAGTCCGTATTTGCTAGCTCTTTTGCTGTTGGTCTCCTACTCTTTGACGTATCTGCTTTATCGCTTTGCTTTTCTTTATCGGTGTTTTCCAGAGCTCCACGCAAATCAGCTTCGCGTCGTTGGTTGGTGGCTAGGTTTTTTTCAATTTTTGCCGCGTTTACAACAATATCAGGTGAAATCCCCGTTTTCTGTATGGATTTTCCCGATGGTGTGTAATAACGCGCAGTTGTCAGTCGCATAGCTATATCTTTTGATAGTGGCACTATTGTCTGCACAGAACCCTTTCCAAAAGATTGTGTCCCAAGAATAATGGCTCTTTTATGATCTTGAAGAGCGCCTGCAACAATCTCTGAAGCGGAAGCGGACCCGGTGTTAATTAATACAATTAATTTTGAACCGTCAGTTAGGTCGCCTGCTTTTGCATGAACGCGTGATGTATTCTCTGGGTCACGCCCTCGGGTAGATACAATTTCCCCGTGGTTAAGAAATGCATCACTAACAGAGATAGCTTGATTAAGGAGGCCGCCTGGATTATTCCTCAAATCTAGTATAAATCCAGAAAGTGAGATCCCAATCTGTTTTTTTAACTCTGAAATAGCCCTCTTTAGGCCAGGAGTGGTTTGTTGGTTGAAGGTTGTTATTCGAATATAACCAATGTCATCAATAGCTTCAAAACGGACTGATCTAATTTTAATTATTGCTCTTCTTATTTTAACTTTAAACGGATCTACATTCTTGCGCCGGATGCTCAGCATGATTTCTTCATCGACAGGGCCACGCATTTTTCCAACAGCTTGTCTTAGAGAAAGTCCTAGTATCGAAACGCCATCTAAATGGGTTATGAGATCTCCAGGTTCTAGTCCAGCTCTTGATCCAGGTGTGTCATCAATTGGAGAAACCACTTTAACTAAACCATTTTCCATTGTAACCTCGATCCCTATACCTCCAAATTCTCCTTTTGTTTGAACTTGCATTTCCCCAAAGCTTTTCTTATCCAAAAAGCTGGAATGTGGATCAAGAGAGGTAAGCATCCCGTTGATAGCAGCTTCAATGAGCTTTTTATCACTTACCTTGTCTACATACTCTGACTTTACCCGTTCAAATACATCCCCAAATAAGTTCAGCTGCCGATATGTTTCACTCGCATGGAGTGAGAGTGGGATGAATGAGATAAGAGCGCTGAAAAGAATTAAGCGACTAGTCACCCTGTTAATTTGTTTAAGGATTAGTTTGTTATAACAAATAGAATTATACATTTGATTACGTCGCGTTTCTCTTTGGTGATAGCCAGGCTAATGGGTTTACGGGCTTCCCATTTCGTCGTAGTTCAAAATATAGTGCGGGACCAGTCTGTTTATTAGAGGTTTTAAGTTTTTTCATAACACCCACAGGTTCCCCTTTTAGAAGGTTTTGTCCAATTTTTACGTCGATTCTTTCTAGCCCCATCATCAAAGTATTAAAGCCATCTCCATGATCGATTATTAAGACCGGCCCAAAACTTCGAAAATTATTAGCATATAGAACTTTTCCGTCAAATGATGAAAGCACTTGAGCTCCTGATGGGGTAATAATATTGATGCCTTTACTTTTTAAGCCTATTTCGTCAAGTTCACCAAAAACCTCAGTTATTTTTCCTCCCACAGGCAGTTCTAATCTTAACTTATTTTTAGCAAAAGAACTATAGCTTGGAAAACTAGTGCCACTCAAAGAAACTTCAGTTTCTGATACAGCTCCGTTTTTTTGAAAAAAACGCATTTTTCGTTGAGGGTCTAAAGGTGTTTCCTTTTTTTGCGCTATTATCAAACTTAAAATATCTATAGAGCGGTTTCTTTGGAAATTTTGATCTTTAAGTGTTCGGTAGATTTTCTCGAAAGTATCTGGGTTGCTTAAGGTTGTTGAAGTTACCTGGCCCATGTTTTTGTCAATCAACTCATCGATTGCTCCATGCAGCAAAACAATTTGTTTATTAGCTTTCCTTATTTTTTGGGTTTCTATCGAAATTGAGTTTTTTAATTCTGAAAACTTTTTATTGCTGGCTTCTAAGTTACTAATCTCTTCATTCAATTGTTTAGAAATTAATTTGATAAGGGTTTTGGTTCGCTTGATAGATAAAGGAAGCAGAGTTGATGAGATAGGAGAGGGCTTTGGGTGACGAGAAAGACTAATTAGCGCCATCAATAGCTGACGTTTTTTTTGTTTATGAATCTCTAGTCTTAAACCTATTTCTGCTAACTGATCATTCAATATAGTAATGTTACGCTTTGCTAGCGAAATGATATTTCTATGATGCTCTTCAGTTTTTTTTGTTTCAACTAATTCTTGCTTGAGCGAGAGAAAGCTCTCGATATTCCCCTTTTTTGATCCGATGGCTGAGTGAGGGAAAACTGTGGAAAACAATAAAATAACAAATACAATCAAAAAAAAAGAATCAGACTTGGGCTTTCCTTTCGTCAATTTAGACACCCCTGTTAAGTGATAGAAGGGAAGAACCAGTCATTATCTTGGGTTTTGGGATAGACATTAAGTCCAAAATAGTAGGAGCTACATCGGCCAGTTTGCCGGGTTTTAAACGGGCTACATTGCGTGGAGAATTTATTAAAATTGTTGGAACTAAGTTCGTAGTATGCGCGGTGTGTGGGATGCCTCTCTTTTCATCGAACATAACTTCGCAATTCCCATGATCCGCCGTAAGTAGCATTGTTCCATCATGATCTAATACAGATTCAACAACTCTTCCAACACATTGGTCTACTGTCTCTACCGCTTTGATTGCGGCTTTTAGACTTCCAGTATGTCCGACCATGTCAGGATTAGCATAGTTTACAACTATTAAACCAAATTCATTCTTGGCGATGGCATTAGTGAGCTCTTGGGTGACTGTTTTTGCAGACATCTCGGGTTGAGTGTCGTAGGTCAACACTTTTGGTGATGGTACTAAAATCCGTTCTTCACCGGGGAATCGGACCTCCTGTCCACCATTAAGAAAGAAAGTAACGTGCGGGTATTTCTCCGTTTCTGCTATTCTCAATTGCTTAATGTTTTGTTTTGCAACGGTTTCCCCCAATGTTTGATCCAAATTTTTTTTTGTAAACAAGGTGTCCAAGAGACTATCTAGATAATCTGAATAGGAAACAAGGCCAGCTTTCGCCGAAAAATTTGGTAAAGAAGTCCTCGGAAAACTTTTAAACGCTGGATCAACGAGAGCTGAAAGCAACGCCCGAGCCCTATCAGCGCGAAAATTTGCGAAGAATAACGAATCGCCGTCATTTATCCCGTTGAAAGTGTCTGCTATGAGTGGCTCTACGAATTCGTCTGTAATGCCCAATTCGTATTGCTTTTCAATCCCCATGGTCAGATCATTGAGTTTCTCTCCGGCGGCATTAACTAGTGCACCATACGCTTTTTCTACCCTTTCCCAACGATTATCTCGATCCATTGCATAAAAACGGCCGATTAAACTAGCTAGGGAAATGCCTTCATTTTTGATAGCTAAAAAGCGTTCAAGAAATGTCCGGGCGCTACATGGTGCGGTATCGCGTCCATCTAAAATACCATGCAGTAAAACTGGAACACCTGCCTCTGATATTGTTTTTGCAAGCGCTTCGATGTGTGTCTGGTGACTGTGTACACCACCTGTTGAAAGTAATCCAACTAAATGACATTTCCCTTTAGCTTTCTTGGTGATGGAAATAAACTTCTTCAATAACTTATTTTCAGATAGCTTGTTCGATTGGATTACTTGATTGATCTTTGGAAGGTCTTGGACAACGATACGGCCAGCGCCTATGTTCATATGACCAACCTCTGAGTTGCCCATTTGGCCATCGGGGAGTCCCACATATTCGCCTGAAGCCTGCATTAAACTGTTAGGCCATTGTTTAATTAAGCGATCAAAAACAGGTGTGTTTGCTTGGGTAACAGCGTTATATTTCGTACCTGGCCCTACCCCCCAGCCATCCATTATACAAAGTATAGTTGGTTTCATATTATTAACAATCTCTGACCTAATTGAGTAATCAGTCCCTATGATACGGGTGATTTTTAAGTATTTGCTGAGCTCTATATAGTTGCTCTGCAATCATACCACGTATCATCAAGTGTGGCCAAGTTACTCGACCTAGGCTTATCGTTAAACTCCGAGATCTTATTACAGAGAGATCGAGTCCGTGTGCCCCACCAATCAAAAATGAAATATCTTTGGCACCATTATCGACTTGGTTATTAATCCAGTTCGATAATGCTCTGCTTGTAAGAAGTTTCCCCGATTCATCTAATATGACCATAACTGATTCTTTGGGTACAGACGATAAAAGCTTTCTAGTTTCGTTAAGGCGCTGTTTTTTCCAGTCAAGTGTTTTTCTAACGTCTACTTCGATTAATTGGATTTCCCATTGAATTCTTGTGGCGTAGAATTGATAAAGGTCTTTAAATACACCTTGGCGGTTCTTTCCGATCGCCACAATACTCACTCGCATTCCGTTTACCTAGTATTTTATCGGGTTATAGTTCTATAGTTTCTGTGCTTGCATCTTCAGTCGAGTCAACCTGCCACATTTTTTCCAGATTATAAAATTCCCTGACTTCAGGTCTAAAGAGATGAATAATAATATCGCCAGCGTCAATTAGCACCCAATCACTTTGGCTTAATCCCTCAATATTTACGTTCACGTTGGAGCTTTTCTTTATCTCCGCCACGGTGTTTTCTGCAATTGCGCGAATTTGTCTTGAAGAAGTACCTGAGGCAATCAGCATAGAATCAGCCATGCTAGTTTTTCCTATTAGGTCTATTTTTACTATATCTTGTGCTTTAAATTCTTCAAGAGATGAGATCACCACGTTTAAAAGATTTAACTTCTTAGTCTTTTGTTTTTTGATTTTAATCTCCAATACTATTAGCTTTTGTTTGAGATCTTATTTTTGTTGCAGAGATATGATTCAGGTTACTATGAAAAAAAATCCAAGCTGGCGGTTTTTTATATTTCAGAAGTAAACCTTCGCGTTCTCTCAGTCTATTACCTGAAAAGCGTCGGGGCATATCTGCTACTAAAGACTTTAATGAGAATTTGGGCCTATCGAAAATAGCTATCCTTACAAGGGATGTTATCTCTTCCCAATTTTTCCATTCAGAAAATTGGAGGAGATTATCCGCTCCCATAATCCAAATGAACCGTGTACTTGAAAAGCGCTTAGATAGGATCTTTAGTAAATCAGAGGTATACTGGGTCTCAAGAAAGGATTCGATTGTCATTACCTTAATTTTTGGGTTTCTAGAAATCTTTACTGCAGTTTTAACTCTTTCTTCAATGTTCGCCATTCCGGCCGAAGGCTTAAGAGGGTTCTGTGGTGACACAAGCCACCAGACTTTGTTTAGCCCGAGTCGTTTTATAGCTAACTCTGAAATCAATCGGTGACCAGAATGTGCTGGGTTGAATGACCCGCCCATAAGTCCGATAGTTTGTTTATTTGTAGTTGCTATCGAAAGCGAGCAAGCTAAGTTTTTTTTTCCTCGTTTTGGGGCCTCTGTCGAGTTCATGGACGTACTTGTCCATTCCCCCGAACAATATACTTAAAACAGGTGAGTTGCTCTGTTCCCACAGGACCTCTGGCGTGCAAGCGTCCGGTCGAAATTCCAATTTCCGCACCCATCCCGAACTCGCCTCCATCTGCGTATTGTGTGGAAGCATTATGGAGAACGATAGCGCTATCGACTTCGTTTAGAAATCGTTCTGCAGTTTCGGGGTTATCTGTAACTATGCTATCTGTATGGTTTGATCCATATTTGCTAATGTGTTCAATAGCTCCATCTACACCATCAACTAGTTTTACAGAAAGTATCGAGTCTAAATATTCTGTCGACCAATCAACTTCTTTGGCTCTCTCCATTTCTGGCACTAAGTCGCAGGACCCTATGTCACCTTTCAGAATACACCCATGGTCAATTAGATTTTTGGCAACAGCTGGAAGCAGTTTGTGAGCTGCCCGCGAGTCTACCAAGAGGGTTTCTGCCGCGCCGCAAACCCCAGTGCGCCTCATTTTTGCGTTTAATGTCACATTTTTTGCCATTTCTAACTCAGCCGCTTCATCCAGATAAATATGGCAAAGGCCTTCTAAGTGAGCTATTGTGGGGATTTTACTCTCCTTTTGCACTTTAGCCACAAGCGACTTGCCGCCGCGTGGTACGATAATATCCACATATTTAGTCATTCTCAAAAGGTGACTAACAGCCTCGCGATCTCGGGTAGGTACTAGCTGGATAGAGTCGGTTGGTAAATTCGCAGCTCTCAGTCCCACTTGAAGGCAATTCACAAGCTCCAAAGAAGTATGAAAAGATTCGGACCCACCACGAAGAATAACGGCATTTCCGGATTTGAGGCAAAGTCCGCCGGCATCTGCAGTTACATTTGGCCTAGACTCATAAATTATACCTATTACCCCGAGCGGAACGCTTACACGACTTATGTTCAGTCCATTCGGTCTATCCCAGTTACTCAAGACTGTTCCTACTGGATCTGGAAGCTGTGCGATCATCTCAAGACCCGAGGCGATAGAGTCCAATCGTGCTTCATCAATTATTAATCTGTCGAGAAGTGCGTTGGTTAATTTCTTATTTTTTGCAAAGTTTAGATCAGATACATTTGCTCGTATTATAGCCTCAAAATTTGACCGAATTTCCGTAGCCGCTACCATCAAGGCTTTGTCCTTGGATTCTCGCTTTGCTTGTTTTAGCACCTGAGCGGCAGAATCTGCACGTGCCCCTATATCGTTAAGTAAATTTATGAGCGATGCGGAAGAGCCCTTACAGATTACATCTTGGTCTGCAGAATTAATATCGACCTCCAATTCGATTTGTCTAACGATTAAACAAGGACAAGATCGTCCCGATGGATTAACTCGTCTCTGCCTTGATAGCCAAGTATATCCTCTATTTCCATTGATCTTCTACCTTTTATCATAAGAGTATCTTTTGCTGAATATGCCACAAGCCCACGTGCGATTTCATTTTTATTCTGATTTAAAATCTTCACTAAGTCACCTCTTTCAAAATCACCGGAAACTTCTAAAACGCCTGCTGGAAGTAAGCTCCTACCATTAACGATGGCTGAAGCGGCACCCTTGTCAATGAAAATCGAACCGCTGGGGTTTATTGCACTTGCTATCCATGCTTTCCGTGCCCCATGGGGCGTTGAATTTGCTTGAAACCAGGTGCTTTGTGCTCCGTTCTCGATAGCTTTAATAGGATTAAAAATTGTACCGTTGGCTATAATCATATGACAGCCTGCGTTATTTGCAATGCGGGCAGCTGCTAACTTTGTTATCATTCCTCCAGAAGAATAATTTGTTGTCGTAATCCCAGCCATAGCCTCTATTTCCGATGTTATCTTCTCTACTATTGGTATATGGTATGCCGTTTTATCTAGTCTTGGGTCTCGATTATATAAGCCGTCTACATCTGATAAAAGTATAAGAGTATCAGCGCTTACCATTTGTGCTACTCTTGCACCTAGACGATCATTATCACCAAATCTGAGCTCTTTAGTTGTCACTGTATCGTTTTCATTGATTATGGGCACAACGTTCAGTGACAAAAGCGTGGAAATGGTTGCCCTTGCATTCAGGTGACGGCGACGCTGTTCCGTGTCATCAGGTGACAAGAGAATTTGTGCTATAGTCACTCCATGTTTATTCAAGGCATTTTCGTAAGCATGCGCAAGCCTAATTTGCCCTGTAGCGGCTGCTGCTTGTTTTTCCTGTAATTTTAGAGCTTTAGCATGAATGCCTAGATGTCGACTTCCAAATGCTACAGCTCCTGAAGAAACAATAATAACTTCTTTGTTTCTGGATCTCAAATTGGCAATATCATCGGCCATTTTCTCGAGCCAGTTATAGCGTATTTCTCCAGTATCGCTATCTACCAAAAGGGCAGAGCCAATTTTAATTATCAATCTTTGTGATTTGCTAACAAGGCCGGTTTGGTCAGAAACAATCATACTGGAGTCCACCCACTACTTCCCTCTCCAGTTCTTGGTACTTTGGGATTAGGCGCGAGCATAGGTTCATAAACTTTCTCTAATATTCTTAACAGCAAATCCTCGACCCCTTGCTTTGTTGGGGCAGATATTAAATGTGTCGGACTTGGTACTAGGCCTCTAATATTTGTCATTATTTCTTGAGTTTGTTCTTCAGTTAGCGCGTCAGCTTTTGTTATTGCAACAATTTCAAATTTCTTCTCTAAGCCGCCGCCATATTCAGTTAGCTCTTTTCTAATGGTTTCATAAGCAACTAATGGATCTGGTTGCGTACCATCAATTAAGTGCAGTAAAACATTGCAACGTTCTATATGGCCGAGGAAACGGTCGCCTAACCCTAAACCTTTGTGAGCACCCTCTATAAGCCCAGGTATATCTGCGATTACGAATTCTTTATCAAACAAGCCAACAACACCGAGGTTCGGATGTAGCGTTGTGAATGGATAGTCAGCTATTTTTGGTTTCGCACGAGTGATGGTTGAAAGTAGCGTTGATTTTCCAGCATTAGGGAGTCCAACTAGTCCTACATCTGCGATTAATTTTAATCTGAGCCAGATAGATTTTTCTATGCCTGGCCATCCTGGCAAGGATTTTCGCGGCGCTCTATTAGTAGATGTTTTGTATCTTAGATTACCGAAGCCGCCGTCACCGCCGCGTGCAAGCACCACCCTTTGTCCAACTTCCACAAGATCAGTTATGATTGTTCGGTTGTCTTCCTCAAAAACCTGTGTTCCCTTCGGAAGTTTAAGTATTATGTCTGTTCCTGAAGCTCCAGATTTTTGCCGGCCGGCACCAGCGTAACCTGTTTTTGCTTTGAAATGTTGTTTGTAGCGATAGTCAATTAATGTGTTTAGACCGTCAACGCACTCAGCTATAACATGACCGCCGCGCCCGCCGTCTCCGCCATCAGGACCGCCATATTCTACGTAAGCTTCTCGTCGAAAACTACAGCAACCTGCCCCGCCATCGCCGCTTTTTATATGAACTTTGGCCTGATCAAGAAATTTCATTTGGGTAGTCCCTACGATCGACTAAACAAGGGTCAGGTAAACAAACTCTCACGCCTAGTACGGCTACACTTATATCGTAGTATTTTTTCCGCGGCTAGCTTTTGTATCTAGCACTTCTGATATGTAACGATTTTTTTTTCTACTCTGCTGCCTGCAGAATAGGGTCGATATTAACGTAGGTGCGGCTGTTCTTTTTCTGCTTAAAACTGACCTTACCGCTAATTTTCGAATAAAGGGTGTGATCCTTACCCATCCCCACATTCGCGCCCGGGTGAAATTTGGTTCCACGTTGTCTTACGATAATATTCCCCGCAATAACGGATTCTCCACCAAACTTCTTCACACCTAGTCTGCGACCCGCTGAGTCGCGACCGTTTCGTGAGCTGCCACCCGCCTTCTTATGTGCCATTGGTTTTTATCCCTATTACTTTTCTTTTTTAACCGCCGCCTTTTTCGACGGAGTACGCTTTGTTTTCGCTGTATCAACTTTTGACGTATCGGCTTTTGCTTGAGCTTTCACTTCACCTTTAGTTTCCTTAGGCGTGCCTGTTTTTGGTTCTGCTTTTGTCTTTTTTGCAATAGGTTTTTTTTCGCCGGTTGCCAATATATCGGTAATACGCAACACAGTCAGCTCTTGGCGGTGTCCCATTGTTCGTCGATAATTTTTTCTTCTTTTCTTTTTAAACACGGTGATTTTGTCCCCGCGTTTGTGCTCTAAAACTTCAGCAGCAACCAAAGCCCCTTCGATAATGGGGGTTCCAACAGTCGTATTTTCTCCTTCGCCGATCATTAGGACCTTATCCAAATTGATCTTTGCTCCAGACTCCCCGCTTAGTCTATCTACAATTATAACGTCGTTTTGTGAGACTTTATATTGCTTCCCACCTGTTTTTAAAACAGCATACATAGCTAAGCTCTTTATTTTTGCCATAAAACCAAAAATTTGACGCGGACGCCAGTGTAGCGCGGAATATACAGGCGGTGACAGAAGTGTCAACCGCGAAAGGCCTTTTTAAACACAAAATTGTTTTTACGGATGAGTCCAAAGCAAATTGTTGACGAGGTATTGGTGTTTTGGCAATTTGCAATTAAATAACTTAACAAAGATTTTCAGGTGGGGTGCCGGAGTGGTCGAACGGGGCGGTCTCGAAAACCGTTGTGCGTGCAAACGTACCGTGGGTTCGAATCCCACCCCCACCGCCACATTAGCAGGCTTGAAAAAATCCAAATGGTTTTATATCACAATAAAGGAAGAGCGTGTTACCATGGCGGTGGTCCAAGCTTTGGTCCTGCACGCTTATGAGCTTGGTAAATAAGATGGTCTCTGTTGAAAATGTACAACCCTATTTTTACGTAAATTGAAATGAATACGCAGTGGTAGTTCTACGAAATTGGCAAAAACAGATTATCGATGACTTTCCAGCAATAGTAAAGCAACATCGACGCTTTATATTAAAAGCCCCCACAGGCGCCGGTAAAACCATTCTCGCAAGCGAAATAGTGGAACAGTTTTATAAAGGTAAGAAGATCTTGGTGTTGTGCCATAGGTTAGTTCTGTTGGAACAATTGCAAAAAGCTCTTAGTCTGCGACATAGTGTCCACAAACTTTCGGTGTCTGAAGATGGAAAGGCTTTCGATGGTTACGACATTTTATTGTCGACTAATATGAGAGCAAAAGATGTTTTAGAAGAGGCCATAAAAATGGCTGACTTGATAATAGTGGATGAGGCTCATCGCGTTTCTCCGAATGGCACTGGTTATAAAAAGATCATTGACGATTTTGAAAATGAGGGCAAAATTGGGGCACAGTTTATGGGGCTTACAGCCTCTCCTGAACGCAGGACGGGAGACCAGCGTGACCAGCTGAGCCTGGCTTTTGACACTATAATAGATTGCGCAAACATAGAAACGTTAATAGAAGAAGGTATTCTTGTTCCACCTATATATCGACCGCATTTTATTCATGATTTAGATTTATCAAGTATCGATATAAGCTCAGGTGACTTTCCAGTTTCAAAACTGGCTCCAGCGATTGTGAAATCTTCTATGATAGATTATGCCACCTTTATTTACTTGGAGGAGAGACAAAATGTTCCGTCAGCACCTATTTCCGCTTGGTTTTGTCCCGACGTAACAGTCGCGGAAGCCACTCTAGAGAAAGTACGTGCTAACGGCATAGAAGCGGAAATTGTCACTGCGAGCACCCCGATTGCCGAGCGGATGGAGCTTTTGGAGGCGCACGAAAATGGTAAAATAGAGGCAATGGTGTCTGTAGGTGTTTTGGCAGAAGGTTGGGATAATCCGCACTGCAACCTTATTGTTCACTTGCGGCCAACTCTTTCGAAGGTCGTTTGGGGGCAAACAGTGGGAAGAGGTCTTCGATCTGCAGAAGGTAAAGACAGGTGTATAGTGATAGATGTTAGCTCAAATTGGAGTACTTTTGGTCCAGTCGAAAAACTCGAATGGAGTCTTTGGAATCATCGTAGGTCTTATGTCAGATACAAAAATAGGTTTAACTGGATTGGCGAACAATTAGAGCAAGGGGCGGACGGGAAAATTTACTTTCTCTGCGAAAACAAACTTTCCAATGGTCTTCGTTGTTCGCATATTTATAAAAAAAATCAATACTCGGATGAGGGATGCCCGTCGTGTGGATCAGTGACAGCGATTGATATCTGTAAAGAACAAAAAATTGATAATACATTGAATGAGATAGGATTGAGGCGTCTTTTTTACGAGCGCGTAGAGAAGGTTTACCAAGAGATGGACCTGTCTGTTTGGAAGACGCTTGGAAATGCTGCTTGGAAGACTGCTGAGCCTAAGGAAATGGTTTTCTTAGCTTTTTGTATGGCGTTTTCAGAGGTTTCCGGTGAGCAGACTAACTCTGAATCCGAATTCTGGGATGTAGCACTTGCGACTGAAGCCAAGATCCGAGGATATCTTGTGGACCGAAAAATCCAAATAATTAAACAGGATGACTTTCAGTTAACACTGATAGCAAATGGCATGTTGGCAGGAAAACAAATACGCACATTGCAATCGCATTATGGTATTTCTCTTTGTGGGAGTATCTTATCCGATCACTCTGACATTGAAATAGAAAGAAAATATCTCAAAGCTCTCAGGATATCGGAGAGGTTGGCTGTTATGGGGTGCTCAAGCCGTGATAACCTCCCGTATTTTAATGCCCAGCAGCACTTATCTTCAAAAGGCTAAATCGTAAGCTCGCAGGCAAAAAAAAGTTTATTGTCATATGGTATTAGGTAAGTGGTGCCCAGCGGCGGATTTGAACCACCGACACGCGAATTTTCCGTCTAATTTTGTTTAGCAGCGTATGTACTTTTGTCAGTATTGTAAGACCAAAGTACATAACGGCTTTATGAACTTACACTCCGCCAAGCTTATCAAAGTATGTGAAGCCAAAGTCTTTAATTTTTTCTTTAAGTTTTTGGGAGACAGGTCCATAAGCGAACATTTGATTTGGCTCAAAGATAGTAAGGAATTCATCAGCGTAGTTTTCCAAGAAACGGTCCACATGCCGCTCCCAGCCATCACTGTCTGCGTAAGCTTCAAAAAGGTGGACCTCATTGCCTGCAATAAAATACTCATAACGCACGGCATTGCCCTGTGTTTTTACATCATCCAAAAGTTTCGAGACGAGAGGTGCTGCGAGCCCCGTTTTCCCGTCCTTAATAATTAATTTACCCAACATTGAGACTTCCTTGGTCATTTTATTACATCCACTTAATGTTAAAATGTTAGCGATTAAATTTGTTTAGAGTAGATTCTAGTCTAGCTTATTCCAATTTCGTACTGGTGGAACAGGGACACCGACGTTCTCCCTTAACGTGCTTCCGCTATAGTCTTTGTGATAAAGGCCCCTTTTCTGTAATTCTGGCACTACATAATCCACGATATCCTCGTAAGAACCAGGCGTATAGCTTGCCGCAAACACAAACCCATCGCAGGCTCGCTCGACGAACCACTCTTCGAGTTTATCAGCAACTTCTTTGGGCCCACCCACGATTGGATCGCGCGGACGCCCCCTCTGACTATACTTTATGAAATCGCGGACAGTCGGGTTTGGACCCTTGCTTAATTCTATCACCCTATCGCGAATAGCCTGCAGACCTTGTATGCTATCAAGTTCTTCTTTGGTGAAAGGGTCGTCTAGACCCTTAACCGAAAAATCGAAGTTTAATGCCTCAGATAGCAGTGATAGAGCATCCCCTTCAGTTGGTAATTTATCTATAAGAGCGTACTTATCTTCTGCCTCTGATTTTGTTGCTGCCGCAACGGTGTAAATGGCCGGTGTTATTTTAACATGTTCGGGATCACGGCCCATGTTTGCAACATCACTTTTGAATTCTGCATACTCTTTTTTACCAACTTCTATATTGGGATAATTGAGAAATATCAACTCGCCCCATCTTGCACCAAATTTCTTGCCTCTCCCACTTTGACCAGCCTGAATTATCATTGGATGCCCTTGTGGTGAACGGGGTACAGTGAAAGGGCCCCTAGATTTAAAGAAAGTGCCGTCGTGATCAAGTCGATGAACTTTCTCAGGGTCTGCGAAGTAACCGATCGACTTATCTTGGACAATGGCGTCGTCTTCCCACGAATCCCAATGACCTAGGACTACCTCCATAAACTCGTCCGCGCGATCATATCTTAAATCGTGCTCATTTACCCTATCTTGACCCATATTTTGTGCTTCACCATCATTTAATGAGGTTACCACGTTCCAAGCGGCTCTCCCCTCACTCATCAAATCGAGTGTTTGAAAGACCCGAGCGACATGAAAGGGCTCGTAATAAGTAGTAGAATAGGTTGCTCCGAGGCCAAGTCTCGACGTAGCCATGCCCATAACTGTGAGCGTTGTAACAGGGTCCATTTTCACGCATCGTATGCCATTCTGGACAGTATGTGCATGATTACGTCCATACATATCTGGCATGGAAAGGCGGTCATCAAAAAACCCTAAATGGAATTTCCCGCGTTCCAAGACATTCCCAAGGTGACGGTAATAGGCAGGGGACCATGTATCTGTTCTCGATTCAGGGTGTCGCCAAGAACTAGCTAAATTAGTGCAGTTCTGAGCTTGGAGAAAGGCTACGAATGTCATCTGCCGCATTTTAATGAATTCCTATGTATAAAAGTTTTAATCGAGGACCACATTAACTTGTTTATGTTGCACGTTATTCTTCTGAACCTTTAATATAATGTCTCTGATTAAACAATCTACTGCTTTTCCTTGGGCGCGGTGAAAACCGAACGTATCCTACCTAGAGCAACATCTAATGAATTGGGAGAGAATCAAAAATGGCGCCCACTCCACAGCAAGCAGTGAAAGATGCAATTAAAACAGCAGGCTCGGGAAGAGAATTAAAATTTAGGGACTCAATTCATCTACCATTTCACCAAGTTGGGATGTCGGAAAATTTACCTGCAATCTATCTATATGAAGAGGACGTTCCCGAATATAGAGATTCAGATTGGGGAACGAATCAGCCAGAATGGGTTGGTAGTAAGGTAGAGCTGTTAAGCATGGAAGAAATAATTGGTGATACAAAAAAAGTCGCGTTCCTTATTGAAGCCAGCAGGTTTAACGCTGATGGAACGCTCCTCCAAACTTTTAATGCAATCTTTACTGTCGCAAACAAAAGTGGGGATTGGCGACTTATTAGCCGCAATCCGTTCAATGTAAGAAAAGCCTAGCTAACAGATATTTTGGGTGGAAGCCAGATTTTGGAACTAGTACCCATTGCCGGTGTAAGCGGATCGAAGTCTCCTCGAACTTTAAGTGATTACTTATAGACGAGCGCTCTAGAACGGCGAACACAAGTCCGTTTAGGTCACAAACATTATAGCGCGAGATTAATTAGAGGGCTGCGAATCTAAACCACAGGTTTGAGCGAATTCAAAAGTCTCGCAATCTCACGAGCCAATTCTCGCTCACCAAAAAAGGGTGCTGCACGCACAGCCTCAACTAAGTGCGTTATATCGCCAGAAAGCTGATATTTGTTCCAACACGCTTTCATAAGTAGTTTTAGCTCGGCGTCGCTTTTTGCGGGCTGATTATCCATACGCCATAACCCCTATGTGCGTTGTCAATGTAGCATTCGTCTTTTACGGCCCGCGTGCTAATATTTTAGTTAGTGGTTTTTATATACCTTGACCTATTCTTGCAGCTCTTCTTCCGCTTCAGTAACTTACACGCGCAAAACATTAAGGTGGGCATACAAGAAGCGGCAGCTATTTTAATCCACAAAATTTTTGTCATATGAAATTTACGTCTGAGATATGACGCTTAGATCACTTTGTTTAGTTGTCTTGTTTTGGAGATTTTTATTTAAAAGTTGAATCTTGCACTCTTTGGTAACGGGTGCTTTTATGCTATGTCAGAGGGCATATAGCTACACACCAATAAACTTAGTGCGTTATGGAACACGGTATGGATTTTCTCTTGGGGAAAAACTTCTAGTTATACCCTTCATTTTAACCACGACCTCTGTAAGTCGGTACATTTTGATCCGGTATCCAGACACCTTTAGGCCCATTACCCGTTTGATAAAAAATATCAATGGGTATGCCCCCCCTGGGAAACCAGTAGCCGCCTATGCGAAGCCATTCCGGTTCCAATAGATCTGTAATTTTCCTGGCTATGCTGATAGTGCAGTCTTCATGGAATGCTCCGTGGTTTCTGAAGGCTCCGAGATAAAGCTTGAGTGATTTACTTTCAACAAGCCAATCTTTCGGTACATAGTCAATTACTAGATGCGCGAAGTCGGGTTGCCCCGTCAAAGGGCATAACGATGTGAACTCGGGCGCTGTAAAGCGAACACAGTAATTTACATCTTTTTGTGGGTTTGGGACGCTTTCCAATATCGCTTCGTCTGGGTTATTTGGTAAGTTTGTCTCTCCGCCAAGCAGGGTAAGGTCCTTATAAATATTTGGGTCGCTCATGCAGTTTGCCTTTAGCGTTGTATTGAATATATTTCTTAGGTAGGACGTAGGTAAAATTAAACAATCTTAGACGTTTTTTTGGGGATTTAGATGTCTACTTTAGTTCTCTGTTCAGGGGGGCTCGACTCTGTGACACTTGCCTATAAGGTGCATGCGGAAGGCAATTTGTCTTATTTGTTGTCATTTGATTACGGGCAGAGACATAAAAAAGAGCTTAACTTTGCTGAAAAAGCTTCCTCGGCATTGGGTGTTCCCCATGAAATAATAGATATATCAAATCTTACAAAGATTCTGGGTTCGTCTGCTCTCACTGACTCTACTCCGGTACCCGATGGACATTATGCAGAACAATCGATGATGACGACCGTAGTCCCTAATAGAAACCCCATTATGCTTACTATTGCGTTTGCTTTAGCGGCCAGAGAAAATCTCCAAACAGTTGCCGCTGCAGTACACGCAGGTGATCATTTTATATACCCAGATTGCCGGCCAGAGTTTGTAGACGCTTTTAAGGAGATGCAACTTTTGGCGCTGGACGGTGTATCGAAAATTGACCTCTACGCGCCTTTTGTTGGTTCATCAAAGGCGGATATTGTCAGCGTTGGAAGTGAGTTGGATGTTCCATTCCAGGAAACGTGGAGTTGTTATAAAGGCCTTGAAAGGCACTGCGGTAGATGCGGCACTTGTGTCGAAAGGTTAGAAGCTTTTCACTTAGCTGGTATTGATGACCCTACCTCTTATGATGACACTGAGTTTTGGAAGACGGCATAGCATGTTCTGCCACATTCAACGTATTCCGATCTCCTTATGAGTTTGCACTGATAGCCGCCATTTCGGGTTTTCTAGGCAGGCATTTACGCAGAAGTTTGTATTTCCCACTCGGTCCACATTATCCATTGGTTGAAGAAAGAAATGGTCAAATGACATATTTTCAAATTCAACCAACCGCAAACCAATTTGAGGGTATACAATTTTAATTTCGTTTCCCTTTGTCACGCGCAACTTTGCGCCCTGCTTTGGGCTAACGCATACCCAGTCTATCCCACTCGGTAACGGGATTGTGCCATTCGTTTCAACGGCAACTTCGAAGTCATGTTCGTGCAGCTGTTTGATTAGGCTACTATCAACCTGCAGAAGTGGCTCGCCTCCGGTTAGAACTACAAACTTATTTTTTTTCTGATTATCAGGCCATAGGCCTTGCATAGCTTCGACTAAAGCTTCTGCTGTCTTGTATTGCCCACCCATTGTTCCATCTGTGCCTACAAAGTCGGTATCGCAAAATTTACATATCGCTCTATCTCTGTCTTTTTCCCTTCCAGACCATAGGTTACAACCAGTGAAACGACAGAATACGGCTGCCCTGCCAGCGTTCGCACCCTCACCCTGGAGTGTATAAAAAATTTCTTTAATAGAATACATTGTTCAAATTCTGAGTGAGAAAAAAATCAAATTTGTAAACGCCAACCCTTATCGTTTTAATCAACCGAAAGGAAATTAATCTTTCGATGAAAGGATGCCCAGAATTTCAAGCGATTTATGAAGTATTTTTTGTTATTAACTTAAATATACTATTGGGAATTACAAATATAATTAGCCAGTTGAAAAAAGGAAGTTTGCATAAAGGTTGTTGGAAACCCCGCCCGTCTGTCACAACTGTGTCACAGTGATTGGCAGAAACCCGGCATATTGGGCACATTTGGGTCTATTATTAACTTGCGTGGTACCGGAGAAAGGCTGGCTTTTTTTCTTAGGCAGCTGGTGCCCAGGGGCGGATTTGAACCACCGACACGCGGATTTTCAGTCCACTGCTCTACCAACTGAGCTACCTGGGCACGTGCTCCTGCAAAAACGTTGGGACGTCTAACGACGGTCCTCTTTTGGCTGTATAAAAGAAACAAGCTATATTGTCTACCTACCCTAGCAATTTATCTTACTTTTATTTTGTTTGACAAGTGAAGTATGCTTGAGCTCAATTAAGAAAAACCTGTTGATCTGATGAATATTAACGACGCATTAAAACGAGCGATCTACCATCACAATGAAAATCGCATTTCTGAAGCTGAAGCTTTATATAGATCTGTATTAGAATTTGAGATTAATCACCCGATAGCCTCTGTACTTCTTGCAAAAATACTTTTGCAAACTGGTAGACCCAATGCCGTTGAGAAAATCTTAAAGACCGTAATCAGTCATCACGCTTACTATATGCAAGCATATAATGCCATGGGTGATTTTTATGAAAACAAAAAGAAAAAATTAAACGCCTTAAGATGTTATAAAAAAGCATTAATGCTCGAGCCAGCACAAAGTGCTCCACACGTTGCTATAGGAAATATAATGCAAAACCTGGATATTTATTCGGATGCAGATAATCCTAAAATTTTCGAAGTTTATAAAAGAGCGGTCATAAATCAGCCAAAGTCTCTCCCCGCACTCAATAATTGCGCAGCTATTCAACTAAAAATGTTGCTTCCTGATGATGCGTTAAAAACGATAAATAATGTTTTGAGTTTCAGTCCCAATAACATTAGAGCTAACGCGTATAAGACTATCATCCTCCAGGGCCTTGGCAGGGAAAGCGAGGCAGATGAATTGATAGGTTTTGGGAAATTAATTCAAACAAGCGAGTTGCAGTTAAATACACCTGGTCAGAATTTAGTAGCTTTTAATGAGAAATTAAAAAAAGTGATATTGAAGCACCCAAATTTTACATCTGATTGGGATCCAGCAAAGAGAGCAATTAGAGGCGGCGCAGTCGTTCCTCGTTTGTTTGATTATAATAATCCTATTTTAAAAAAATTTGAGGTTGCTATTGTGAATGCAGTAAGCAATTACATGAGACACCTGAAAAATAAAGAAAATCATCCGTTTCTAGGATATAAACCAGCACGATATACTATAGATATCTGGGCGAATGTATTAGGTTCTAACGACCATCAATCAAGCCACATCCATAATCAAGGCTGGATGAGTGGTGTCTATTATGTTTCCCTGCCTAAAAATTCAGTTGAAGAGAACCCTTATGCGGGATGGCTGGAATTCAATAGACCTGGCTATGGTCTGCCTGCGCTTGGCGGAGAGGAAAATTTTGAGAGGATAGCGCCCAAACCGGGAATGATTGTCATGTTCCCGTCTTATGTTTGGCATGGCACGATCCCTTTTACCAGTCCGGATACTAGAATTAGTGTAGCGTTTGATGTTCACGCTGATTACAGTTAATGGTTTAGGATGTCTAAATGCTGCATGGAAACTGGTTGAGTAAGTCGCGTCAAGCTGGCGAACTGCTATCGCGCGGCGAGTTTGAGAGATCGATAGAAATTTATAGCGAGCTGGCTAGAGCATTCCCAAGAGTTCCAGAAGTTCACAACAACTTGGGTGTCGCTTTGCGAGCATCAGGTGAAATAAACCAAGCCATAAAAAGTTACCAAAGGGCAGTAAAGCTTGATCCCAATTATATGATAGCTCGCAACAATTTGACACGGGCATTCTGGCAGATAGAAAAAATTGAAGAAGCGTTGAACAATTATATTTTTATGCTGAAAAAGTCAGATTCGGATAGTCAGGTTGTTTCAGAAGCCGTTTATAATATTAGCCAAATAAGATTTAATAGACCATCAGCTAGAGCGCGTAATCTACTGCTTCTTCTTTTCAGTTTTAAAAATGTTGATTATCAAAGATTAGCTTTCCCAGCTATTAAGTTAATTGAAATAGCAGGCAGGTTTGAAAAGATTCTAGAATTTGAGAAAAAAAATAATTATGAAAATACTAGATATACAAAGTCAATCGCAGACACTTTACGTGATCGGCTTTTGATAAATGTATTAACGTGGACAATCGTCCCATCTATTAGTTTTGAGACGTGGGCTGTAGTAGCAAGACGTGAACTCATGTTTGCTCTCAATAGAGGAGAAGCAATTCCTATAGATTCAGAGACGCTCTGGGCTCTGACGCTGCAATT
>NZGS01000071.1 GCA_002690995.1 Rhodospirillaceae bacterium | reverse complement strand
CTAGCTATTCCAAGGTTGGCAACGCAAAATATGCCTTCTATAATCCGCCCTGGACACTCCCATTCCTGCGTCGTAACGAGGTTCAATTCGAGCTTACTGAATAGAAAAACGACATGTGGTCAATTTCCGCTTGGAACACGGCAGCGTCCAAATCTCTTTTAGAACTCAACAACTTCCGCATCCAGTTGAAGAGCAATGTTATTTGCAACCAAATCAATATGCCTATTGCTGATAATTTGCCCACCATACTTTTTTACCGCACCCCACCCTATTAAATGATTATCGCCAAGCGCTATGTGGGCTGTTCCTTTTCTAAACTTATTTTCAACATGTCCGATTTCTCTGGCCATTGGATTGGTGCCAATACCGAGTTCCGCTAACCTGATCACATTTTTGTCTCCCGCCTTGATGATTTCTTTAAGTTTATGACTATCTCTACCCGAATTAATTTCAACTAAATTCCCTTTGGCAAAATGCATTTCTACAGGGTCACTAATAAGCCCAATTTGCGGACCAGAGCCATCGATGTAAACTACTTGACCAAACGAGTCGGCCACAAAGGTTCCATCAGCCGTGTCTTCCTCTGGCACCAACATAGCTTCACCACTGGGGAAAGATCCAAATCCCATCTCCCTATCGGCAAACCCAGTCAAGGATATGCATGGTCGGCAGATGTCCATGCATAGATCCGTCCCATTACTGGAAGTAACACGTATTTTTTTCGCATTTGAAATCCGCCTTGCAAGTTTTCTTGTATCCGCGTCTAAGGCTACAGGGTCTGCGAGCGAAGCACCCCTGACAAAATCCTCTAAAGGCGCATTGTTAATGAGGACCTGTCTTTTTCCCGATTTATAAACAACCTCGCTTAAGTCGTCATAAGCTCTTGGAAAATTTATAGTCGTTGCAACAATAGTGAGGTCTGCATGTTCTACGGCTGCCAACACGGGATCAGGATGACGAAAGTTTTTAAGTGTTTCCGGGCAAGCAATCACTATAGTGGAAACAGTTTTAGGATTATTTCCGGATACTGCTGCCGTTAATGAATCAACCAACCTCGCGTCCTGATCTGAACTTGTTACGATAAGGACATCTTCGCCAGGATTGACGTTATTCTTGGCTAGGTTTCCTGCTGCCCGATGTAATTCATGCTGTGGGAAGATCGTCATTATTTCGTTTCCTTTGAACAGTACTCAGCTAATATATTTTTTTTGAACTTTGATTAGAAAGCGAGGCTACCATGTCTATCACCGTAGTCATTGACGCGAATGTAAAAGATTTTGAAAAGTGGTTAGCTTTGTTTAATCAAATTGAAGACCAAAGACAAGAAGAGGGTATTAACTTCAAGGCTTTTCAAAACACCAGCGAACCAAAAACAAGCTTTGTGATAGGGACCGCACCATCAAAACAAGTTTTTTTGATTTTTTTAATTCTCCAGAACGTTTGGCTATTCAGCAAGCTGTAATAGTTAAGCGACCTATAATAACTTTTTTGAAAAGCGTTTAAATTGTCTGCAGCATAAATCTTAGCATTTTTAAACTTGAATTAGGCTAATGGTAATTAATCTAGAAAGAGATCTCCAGGACATCTATGCAACACTGCGTGCTCTACGCACATGGCCCGAAGTTTAAAGTTTTCTTCAGAAAGCGGCATGCTTCTTAACGATAAGAAGGCTTCATGTGACGGATACCAAATTGCTATAATCTCATGGAGTTTTTCTCCGCCAAGCGGCTGACCATACGAGGGCATTTGCCATAGAATTTTACCGCCAAGGCTCTCTAGTAACTTCGACAGAACATCCATGTAAGATTTATAAAGTTTGCCATCGGGGAAACTCACGGATTCAAAATACCGATTAAGATTAAGCATCAGAACTGGTGGGTCTATGTCACCTTCAGCAATGGACTTAATTATGGAAAAATCTTCCTCATTCGGCTCAAATCGATCTGTCATAAACTTTAATTTTCTTTATCAGCACCAGGCTCAATTAGCGCATTACGGCTACCATCCAAGTGACAACTCTCCGTGCCTCGTGCCTCATAATTAAACCACGTTTCCATTTTTCGCGGCGCTTCAATATCGCCTACAAAATGCGCTTTCGATCTCTTAAATACTTCCCCTGAAAGTTTAAACCAAAAAGTAGGAGGATCAAATGTTCCTCCAGCAACCCCAACGTCACCAGGCCATGCCTCTAAATACATAAATAACGTAGTACCACAGGTGCTGCAAAATTCGTTTTTCCATGTCCTACCCATCTCAGTTCTGAAATGATACTCGGATAATTTCCCTGAGTGTAATTGCAATTTCTCCAGTGAGAAATAGACCAGAGTACCGAAGGCACTTCCTGCTCTTAGTTGACAATACCTACAATGGCACACGCCAGCCCTAACAGGCTGCCCATACACCGTATACCGTACTTTTCCGCAAAGGCAGCCCCCATCATGATTATCCAACACCGTATACTCCGTTATAGAATATTAACGAAAGTCAGCAACGCTATCCATTTCTTCACAGACTGTATCAAAAAAGTTATTCATATCGCCAAGCTGCTCGATTATAGCTTCCCCACTTTCCGCTTTCCACCAGCAGAACATTCTCATGGAACTCATGCCATTGGCCCAATTCATTTGGCACTGCGCTTTGTCACCATTGACAGCTGCGCTTATATCCTCTTCGGACATTTGGGAAAAGGCTTGAAAATACTGTTCTCGAAGTTCCGCAGATTTAAACTCGTGTGTCGCAATAAAATTTTTCATAACTAATTTTCCTAGAAATATTATTAACTGATACGTTATACTATTTCGATAATAGCAATATTAAAAAGTTACCCTTTTGTTACAATCCTATCTCAAAAAGTGTTTATATTTCGCCGGATAGCTTGAACCAGCGTTGAACTTGCAGAACTTGCAACGACTTCGCTAAGGATTTGCTACGTGAACAACTGACCTTGGACAAACACAGATGACGCACTTTACGGCAACTGATGAACCTAAAGGGCCTTACCGGTGGGTTGTTTTATGTGGTGTATGGTTGATCTATTTTAGTTTTGGCCTAACCGTTGCGGCACTAGGCCCACTGGTTACGCCGATAACAGACGACCTAAATATGACTTTCGGTGAGATGGGCACAGTATTAGGAGCTTGGCCCTTAGTATATATTCTTGCAGCCCTTCCCTGCGGTTTTTTAATTGACCGTATCGGGCCTCGACGCGGTCTATTAATCGCCGCATTAATAATGGGCCTTTCAGGTTTATTGCGAAGCGCAGCCGACACTCATTTAACACTTTTCCTTGCAGTTGCTATTTTTGGACTCGGCGGCCCTTTAATTTCAATTGGCGCTCCAAAAGTTATTGCACTTTTATTTCAAGGAAAAAATCGAGGCCTGGCGATGGGAATTTATATAACGGGTCCCGGTCTCGGCGGCGTAATAGCAGCCTCAACCACCAATAGCGTATTATTACCATTTTTTAATGAGAACTGGCGGCTGGTTATGTGTGCCTATGGGCTCTTTACTCTTTTTTCCGGTTTGATGTGGTTGCTCTTATCTCAAAATGCTGCGGGCGAAATCATCAAAAGTGCTGTCTCTGAAACAAGCAAAGATTCCATCCCCAAAACGTTTAAGCGCCTCGCCACCATCCCAAGTGTCCAGTTAGTGTTAGCTCTAAGTATTGGTATATTTTTCATAAACCATGGATTAAATAATTGGCTTCCAGAAATAATAAGAGCGCACGGATTATCTGCTGCTTCAGCGGGTTATTGGGCGTCAATTCCAACTGCAGTTAGCGTCCTCAGTGCTCTTTTAATACCAAGATACGCGACACCAGAGAAAAGAATTATAATTTTGGCGCTACTCATATTTTCCAGTTGTGTTGCAACGTTACTTCTACAAATCGCCCCCGGACCGGTTATGCTGACAGGCTTGGTGCTTCAAGGGATAGCCCGAGGCGCCATGATGACCGTTGCGCTTTTATTATTGGTCGAAATTCCAAATGTTGGGCCAAAGAGAGCAGGAACGGCCGGTGGACTTTTTTTTACGGCGGCGGAAATTGGAGGGGTATCAGGACCCGTAGCAATAGGGTTAGTTCACGACGCGACGGGCGGTTTCTCATACGCGCTTATAACATTAACCGTTATTACGCTCGCTCTGCTTGCACTGTTATATCCATTAAAAAAAGCCCTCTCAAAAGAAATTGTAGGCAATTGAGAAATTAGATCAAAATATTTGAGGAAAAAACGCAATGATAACAAAAGGTATAAAGGAACTTTGTGAAGCAGCGGAAAATGAAATAGAAACGCTAACCGTTGAAGACGTTTTAAGCGTTCATAAAAATGAGGGAATAGTTCTAGTTGATATAAGGGACATAAGAGAACTGTGGCGCGATGGCGCTATACCAGGTTCAATTCACGCTCCAAGAGGAATGTTAGAGTTCTGGGTAGACCCAGATAGTCCCTACTATAGAAAAGACTTTGGATCGGGAAAGAAGTATATATTCTTCTGCGCTGGCGGTATGCGATCCGCATTAGCGGCGAAAACTGTGCAGAATATGGGATTGAAACCCGTTGCTCACATGGCAGGCGGTTTTAGTGCCTGGGTGAAGGCAGACGGGCCGACCGAGGAAAAACCTTTTAAAAACCCAAAAAAATGACCAAATGAGATTGTTTTTTCAATATTCTATAAATATTAAACGGCATTTCGTATGTGCATTTTTCCTTTCGATGATTATTGGGAGCTCGGTGTCATATTGCGAAACTATCCCTTCAATCAAAAAAGGTGTTGGGGCGACACTTTGCTTTGATGTTATCTCGTGGCAACACCATGAGACAGCTAAGAAAGACATCACAAATTGGGTTATCAGTTTCATTGACGAGGTCAACAAAACGACAGCAGCCAATAAAAATTTCAAAAAAGTCCCGATCATCGACTTGAATAAGAATTTAGTTTGGTTTGGAACCTTGGCTTATTGCTCTTTGGATACAAAGCTAACCCTTGCTGAAGCTACTATGAAGCTGATTACTAACGAATGGGAAAAATTAGAAAAAAGATAAAGGTATTTTGCATATCTTCCGTAAACTTTTTTTGATCAATCTGAGAGACCAAGCTCCTCTCATCTAATTATTTAACTGGCAATGGAAATTCTGATGAAAGAAACATTTAAAGTAGGCAATAAAACAACCCGAAGATTTAAAATCGACGTTAGCAAAACAATTTCCGTTGCTGGAGGGAATTTTGATGTCTATGCAACGCCAGAGATGATTCGGGATATCGAGCGGACATGCAAAGACTATATACTTGAACATGCAGACGCGGATGAAGACTCTGTCGGAACCCAAGTAAACATCTCGCATGTCGGCGCAACACTTATGGGCATGTCTGTTGAAATTTCAGTATTACTAAAAAGCCTTGACCGCCGGCGCGTGGTTTTTGAGATTACAGTAAACGATGACTTTGACTTAGTTGGACATGGTACACACGAGCGATTTATTACTGATAGTGTTAAGTCAACGGAAAGACTTTCGCAAAAAGCTCAAAAAGCTGGGCTTTTGAAATAAAGCAGCATACATGTTGGTTCTCCTCTAATTATCTGTTTGCTGAAGTGAGGTATATCGAACCTAGTAAATATTTTGCAAAAGCTTATATTTCAAAGGTGACCGGATAATTCATGTCGACTTTCTAACCTACTGGCTGCTTTTGAGGCCATTTTCCCAATTCTATCAGAGGTAAACCCAAGCCGTTGTAGTGCCGGGAAAGTATCAGCGACCTCTGAATACTGATAAATTAATCCGTTTTTAATTTTGACATTTGCTATCCCCTCAAATGCCACCCGTCTTCCGGCCGCAGCTTCCAACTTTGACTCAAAACTAAAGATATATCGGCAATATCCGATAGACCCTGTTGATAATGGATCATGAAGATCCCATCTGAACTCACGCGCGTCCCGGTAAAAATAATTTTCTATAAGATTAATAATACTTTTTCTGCCAACGAACTGGCCATAAAAAACATCGTGATATTCGCCGTCTTCGCAAAAACACGCTGCTACATCTATTGGTCTTTCCTGGCATATCGCCTGGGTCATTTTAGTAAGAAGATTGGAAAATTCCATACCGTCTATCCCTCCTGTAAAGGCAAATATCCAAACTACCTTTTAATATAAAGGATGGGTCTAAATACCCTTAACGAACCTTATCCTTAAGACGGATAGGGTCGCGTAAACACAAGTTTTGAGTTGTCTGAGTCTTCCGAACTAAATATGTACCCACCATAGTCAAAATCAGTGAGCTGACCTGGTTCTGTTAAACGGTTCTTGATTGCAAATCTTGCCAACATCCCCCTAGCCTTCTTAGCAAAAAAACTTACCATTTTTACTTTACCATCTTTGCGTTCTAAAAACATCGGAGTGACAACCTTCAATTCCAGTGCATTGAGGTCTACGGCATTAAAATATTCCTGTGACGCGCAATTAACTAATGCGCTACTTTTCGTTTCTTTTGCTTGCTCGTTCAGCTTTTTTGCGAGCGAACTTCCCCAATATTTATAGAGCGAACTAGCCTGCCCCACTTCAAGTTTACTCCCCATCTCTAATCTATAAGGTTCTATTGCGTCCAGAGGTCTCAAAAGTCCATATAGGCCAGAGAGAATTCTCAGTCTCGTTTGTGCAAATTCTAGATCTGAATCATCTAGAGATGTCACGTCCAACCCCTGATACGTATCTCCGTCGAAAGCAAAAACGGCAGATTTTTTTTCCTGTGAACCGAATGCAGCAAAGCGATCAAAATTTAGCTTTGCTAGTTTATCACTCAGGCCCATTGTGTTTTTAAGTTCATCCACACTAAATTTCTGCATGTTGGAGACAAGCTCGTCGACATTTTTTGAAAAAAGTGGCCGGCTCGACGCGACACTAGGCATCGACTGCATGTTGAGTTTTTTAGCGGGGGATACAACGACCAACATTATTTTCTCCTACTGTGCTCTTTCACCCAAAAATTAAAAAAGAAGCCCTCAATAAGCATTATACTACCCGAAGTTATAAATATGTAAAAGACCGCCTGATCAACACTATTTTTTAACATTACGCTCTTGCAACCAGCGTCTCAACAGCGCTATCGCGTCTCCTGGATATTTATCAATGACTTTCTCCAGCCGTTTACGTGCTTTTGGCGACTGCCGGATCATAATTTTAGTATCTTTGGCTAGCTTCATTGGTGCAGTAACAGCCCTTCAACAACATAATTTGAAATAATTGAAAGATTACTTTTCAATCCAAACTATTTTACAGTTTTACATTACCGCTTAAAACTACCCGTATACATTTCTATAATAGTTTATTAATAGTGTTTTCGTTTAATGAGTTGTGGAGTTTTTAAATGCGAATTACCGGAGGCTGTTTTTGTAAAAAGATTCGATACACGGCGACCATAGACCCTAAAACTGTTACAATTTGCCATTGCACAGACTGTCAAATTAACTCAGGGACCGCCTACGGGGTGGTGGTAGGCGTAACTAACGAAGAATTTATTCTGGAGGATGGTAAACTTACCTACTTTGAAAAGATTGCTGATAGTGGGGCGCGGCGAAGTCTTGCATTTTGTTCCACCTGCGGAACGAGAGTCTACGCAAAACCAGCGGACGGAAAGCCAGGACGTTTTGGCATCAGAGTTGGAACTGTGGATCAGCGAGAAAGCTTAATACCCAGACAACAGGCCTTTTTTAATTCGGCGCTAGATTGGGTAACCGATATAACAAATTTAAAGAAGATATAGTCAAATCTTTTGAGAAAACTCCACCACATCACGTGACCTAGTCACTTTGCCTTCCCAATGACGATCAAATTCTTTTATAAACTCCTTTATGGTATCAGAAGAAGCTATAGTATTAGCGGTATTTGCATCGGGAAATTCGTAGAATGCTATGTGGACATTATCCTCTACCTCACTCCAGCCCCGCTTAGCGCTTAATGCTTTGAATGCTTTTACTGCGTCGGGTAAATGCTCATTCTGATACCAAGTGTCGAAACCTTCTCTGACCGATGGATCAACTTCTGCTCTGACAATTAAATACGCACTCATAGTTAATTCCTCACAATATCCCCTAGTAACACATTTATAAATCGGTTTGTCTTATCAGGCAATAATGCAACCTTTTCAAACCTCATCGAGCTCTTATCCGCTTAGTTGCAATATTTTATCAAAATATATCCAGTATTTTTCAAGTGCAAAAGCTATGTGTTTTTTGCATCTCAGGGTTGCTTTAACAGCTCTTGGCATACAGCACCCCCAACATTACATATCTGATAAATCAACCAAAAATATAAGGACAAAAAATGTACGAATATCAAAAAGACCCATTATATCAGTCACATGTACTCTCAATCGAAGAAATCGAGGAAGCACACCGCCGAGCCAAAAGACTTCAGTCCACGGCATTCGTAAACGCTATTCAAAATCTATTTGAAAGCAAAACTAAAACATCAGTAAGACCAGCTAGAAATATCCAAATGCCATTGCCATCGAGCAAAGGGTTTGCATAATCACAAGCTTCAAACAAAACTGGGGTAATCTAATCTTGAAACGAGACAGTTAACCTGTCCCTGAACCAAAGAGAATGCCCCAACTTTTGTTTTTCTCAGTAATTACATACAGAGAATGGTATGTGTTTATAATGCTACCGTCTCTCCTTAAACGTTTAAAGCTGATTCGGGTGTGGCATTTCTTTTTTGAGATGATCTCAGTGTCAACACTAAGCAGTTCAGTAGAGTGCCAACTATCTTCTTCTAAGCGACTTTGAAAATCATCTAGATATTTTCTCGCAGTCTCCCAGCATCTTGACTCTCCATCTAGCATTACTCGCGTGTGAGGGAAATGGAGATATCTTTCCAGTGAGGCTACACTCCGCTCATTCAATGCAGAGATGTAGCCTTTGACGACATCATGAGATTTTTCGTCTATTTTATTGATATTGTTGATTTTTTCCTCTCAAAAACTAGCTACTTCACTCTTCTCTATTTTTTTTCTTAATGAAATTCAAGATGCTCCACGAAAGGAAAAACATAACAATTGACACCGTAAGCAAAACAGGTGGCCACACGATCCAGTCATCAACTTTATATTCCGCTATCAACACCCAGATCATCATAAGACCTGTTGCACCAGACCCAAAAAGAAGAAAACTCAATAGTGCTTCAAGTATCTTTTTGTTCACGTTGTTCCCAATGGTATCAGATTCCTGTTGGTGTTTCTAAGCCACAAGTTAAGTGATCTTGTAAACTCTCTTTCTAAAACGAACATGGCACATGGTTTATTTGTGCAAACAAACCGCTCTACTTGATGAAAAGGCTACTAAATTAAAAGTTGTTAACTGAATGAACCAGCAACAATTATGAACCTTTCCATTTGTTGCATCTTTGAGTGTTATTCAGGCGGAAGGATCTCTTGAACACAGATTTCATCGATTAAACTTTCTTTGTTGAGGTCTAAAAGGTGAGCCCTCTTCTCATCATTTGTAAGTTTAGAACCAATACCGTTTGTCATAATCATAACGAGTGATTTATCACTTTTATCTAGCCAATATGACCTTCTGATTAATTTATCTTCTTCATCTCTAACGAAAGGACTGTCCAACTCCGTTTCGAGATCAGGCTTATAAAAAGCCGACATATTACACCCTCACCTTGTTTATAAATGCCTTCACCATTCATATTATCAAACAATCTCATTAGAATAAAAGACTATTTATCACAGGCACCAAATGGACAGAAATAATGGAGCATGGCAAGAGCACAGCCCGCGTTTTAAGGGCAGCTAAGGAATTAGGTTTAAGTATCGATATCTTAGAAATGCCATTATCAACTCGAACAGCAGATGAAGCTGCTCAAGCATGTGGCTGCATTGCAGCTCAAATCATCAAGTCAATAGTTGTTATTAACACCGATACAAATGAGCTTATCCTTTTTTTAGTGTCTGGCTCGAATAATATTGATCTGCTAGAAACCTCTAACGTTTTAAATGCAAATTTGACTATGGCAAAACCCACGGACATAAAAAACCGTACCGGTTTTGCAATTGGTGGGGTTTCACCTCTAGGACATCAAACTAAGCTTGAAACATATTTTGACTCAACTTTGTTACGGTATAATGAGGTCTGGGCTGCTGCTGGTCACCCAAATATAGTTTTTAAATGCGACTTTAATGAGTTGATCCGGGGTATCTCAGCTAAATGTCTTCCAATCTCTTGTTTTATAGAAAGAAAGTAAAAGGCGCTTTTATAGCTTCAGTTCCTGTTTTAAAGTAAATTCACTTTAGACTGTGAATTTTAATTGGAATAGCCATGGATCCAAAGCCTGATATTGTGATTAGAAATGGACAGATTGTTGACGGATCTGGCGGTAAAACCTTCGTGTCAGACCTGGCGATAACAGATGGTTTAATCAGCCAAATTGGCGGTTTCATTCCCCGAGGCAAAGAAGAAATAGATGCTTTAGGCCGCGTTGTCACTCCTGGATTTATAGATATACATACCCACTATGACGCCCAAGTAACCTGGGCCAATAGAATTGATCCTTCGTCTTGGAACGGAGTGACGACTGCTATGATCGGAAATTGCGGTGTCGGATTTGCACCATGTAAACCTAATCAACGAAATCAACTCGTCGAGCTAATGGAAGGCGTTGAAGACATTCCAGAACCTGTCTTAACAGAGGGGCTTCCATGGACGTGGGAAACTTTTGATGAATATTTAGACACCATAGACGCAAAAAATTATGATTTAGATATTTTAACGCAGGTTCCACATGCGGCCTTACGTGTCTATGTCATGGGAGATCGGGGAGTTAACCGAGATGCGGCAACTTCAAAAGATCGAGAGGATATGGCTCAACTGGCTGCAAATGCGATCGGCTCAGGAGCGTTTGGCTTTTCAACCAGCCGAACGATTAACCATAGAACTGTTGCCGGCGAGTACACGCCAACACTAGGGGCGCCGGAAGAAGAGCTAATAGAAATAAGTCGGGCCCTCGGTAAAACCGGGAAAGGTTGGCTGCAGGTAATCTCAGATTTTGACAACCCTCAACAAGAAATGTTGTTGCTAAGCAAAATGGTTGATGTGTCGGGTCGGCCGATGACTATAACAATTTTACAACGAAATGATAGACCGGAACTATGGCGCGAAACGATGAAAGATATTTCGCGGGCGCACAAAGACGGAAAAAATATCTTTGGGCAAGTACTAACACGGCCGACAGGCGTTATGCTAAGCTTCGAGCTTTCCCTTAATCCATTTATGGCCTGTGATGCATGGAAAAGTATAGAAAAACTGCCTCATGACCAGAAAGTACTCCATTTGAACTGTCCGTCGTTTCGCAAGAGAATGCTTACAGAACCTCAAGGGGAACATATAATGCGTTCGCGTATATTAAATTGGGCGAGTATTTTCCCCTTAAATGACCCACCGGATTACGAACCGCCACCTGAATGTTCCATCGCATCACAGGCATCTGCCAAGGGTGTTTCTCCGGAAGAACTAGCGTATGATTTTCTTTTGAAGGATAAGGGCAAAGGTATTCTCTATCGTCCATTATCCAACTACGCATACGGCAATCTCGAAAGTGTCGCCGATATGCTCGAAAGTCCAGGCACAATTATAGGATTGGGAGACGGAGGAGCTCACGTTGGGATATTAAGTGATGCAAGCGCGATAACATATATGCTTACCCATTGGACGCGAGATCGAACACGAGGTCGAAAATTTAGTTTGCCATGGGCAATTAAACGGTTGACCTCTGATAATGCCAATGTTCTCGGCCTAAACGATAGAGGTCTTCTGAGGGTTGGGAAAAAAGCCGATGTAAATATTATTAATTATCAAGAGTTGCGCATCAACTATCCCGAAGTTCGCTACGACTTGCCAGCCGGCGGCCGCAGGATGGTGCAGACAATTGACGGGTATGATGCAACTATCTTATCTGGTAAAATTGTCAGATACATGGGGCAATCAACATTAAATTTACCTGGTCGCCTCGTCCGAAGTACCTAACAAGAAGCAATATTTAAAAGTCTATAAACTTGATAACTTATTCAAGTCAATTGGATGAAACTCAATATATAGATTAAATAGTCTATCAAATTTAGTTCTTAGACCTCCGTGTGGAATATTGTTATTTCTTCATAACAGTGCTTTTTATCTTAATGTCAAAGCTGGACATCTTCGTGAGAGAAATTCATAATCTCCGATGATATCATTGGGCTACTAACATCGCCCAACACGTTTATTTGTTATTTCAAAAAGGATCGGAAAGATGTCTGATTTGCCCAGCACAGTAGAAATCCACGAAGAAGGCCCACGAGAGGGGTTTCAAATAGAACCCGGTCCAATTTCAACAGTGGACAAGGTCAAATTAATAGATGCACTTTCCAAAACAGGTCTCAAACATATACAGGCATGTTCTTTCGTAAACCCTAGGTTGGTCCCTGGTTGGGCGGATGCTGAAAAGGTTGTAGAAAGCTTCGATGCGCATGAGGATGTGGAGTACACCGGCCTTTATTTTAACGGGAATGGGCTTGATCGGGCATTGGCATTTAAGGACAAACTTACGATCTCTGGCTCGATTTCTCTCACGGCATCTGAAGGCTTTACAAAAAAGAACCTGAACCGAACTCACGCCGAAAACATGGCCGCAATGGAAAGGCACGTCATGTCTCATCTTGAACTTGGCATTCCTGTTAATCGAATTGGTGTAATGGCCGCATTCGGATGTAACTACCAAGGTGACATAAGTCCAGCGACAGTGATTAAAACACTCGAAGACGGCATGCAAATTGCAGCGAAAACCGGTGCTGAAATAACACTTTTTTCGCTAGCTGATACAATGGGTTGGGCGGCGCCGCACCGAATAGAAAGAGTTGTTGGTGAAGTAAGAAATGTT
>NZGS01000070.1 GCA_002690995.1 Rhodospirillaceae bacterium | reverse complement strand
CGGCCACGTGGCCATCCGCTAGGTCGCACACGTGCAAGTAGTCCCTGACGCCTGTCCCATCCACAGTGTCATAGTCGCCGCCAAATACATTCAGCTGCTCTCGCACGCCAGTCGCAACCTGCGAAATAAAGGGCATGAGGTTATTGGGGATGCCGCGCGGGTTCTCTCCAATTTTGCCGGAGGGGTGCGCGCCAACAGGGTTGAAGTAGCGAAGGAGGATGCCCTTGCGCCCCTCGCCTGCCCTTGCCCAGTCGCGAATGATTTCCTCAATGAAATATTTCGTGCGCCCATAGACATTGACCGGCACGAGGGGGTGTGCCTCATCATATGGCAGGTATTGCGGCTCCCCATAGACCGTCGCCGAGGATGAGAAAATGATGGAATTGCAGCCGTGTCGTTCCATGCACTTCAAGAGCGCTACGCTGCCGCCAACATTGACCTCGTAATAGTGGAGCGGCAATTCCTCAGACTCGCCGACAGCCTTGAGGCCGGCAAAATGTATGACTGCCTCCGATGCGAAAGCGGCAAAGACCTCGTCCATCGCCATTTCATCGGTAATGTCGACGTTATCACTGCGGAATGACTTTCAAGTGATTTCCTGAACGGCGCTCAGAACCTCAGGCGTGCTATTTGCGTAATTGTCTATGACGGTGAGCTCGTGGTCCTTAGCGAGCAACTCGATGAGCGTGTGAGAACCAATATATCCGGCCCCGCCGGTCACCAGGATGCGCATTCAAAACTCCAGATGAAATCTCTGAAAAGCAATTAGCGCAGATTATCAGATGGGTGCGCCGGCGTCACTGCCAGGGGCGCAAAATGCGCTTAAGGCTAAGTCACTGAGGCGTGGGCATGTCTGGCGTTTGATGCGAGGGCGCGCGGCAATGCAGACATTCATCTCTACAATGACGCCCTAAAGCAGCTCCGCTATGGCCTTGAAGGTGCGCGGATACATCAAACGGTCGCGGCTGTAGATCCAATCGCCGGTCAACAGGCTTTCAATCAGAAGCTCATTGAAAGCACATCGCCGCACTTTGGCCCCGCCAATGATGCTGAACCAGATGCCACTCTCATCAATTTCACACATTGGCTTCTTATCTTTTATCACTTCACCCAAGGTGAGCACAGTCGTGGGCACGTTGACCTGGCTCAGTCCATAAGACGTTAGGTCGATGAACATGTCCGGAATTTGTACAATCCTGCCATTCGATTGGAGGATCACAGTTTTCTGGTCGTTTACCACCCCCTTGTAAGTGGCCGGCGCAAAAATAAAGGCCGAGTTATCCTCCGAATTTACCTTGCCGCCCTTCAGAGCGAACACCAGCAACGCAAGCTCTCCGCCGAGCCTGTGGCTGGCCACCTCTGGAAGCGCCAGGCTCTGCTTGAGCTCATCGGGCAGGATCTTCATCATCACGCTGGTGTCATAGCTCAAATCATTCAGCAACATGTTCACAATTTCATCTATGCTGATGGCGCGTATCTTCACCCGCTCACCAACAAATTGTTTGAGCTTCTCATGACCCAGATTGTCTGCCGTGATGTACATCTGCACATAAGAGTCCAGTGACACTTCAAGATTGCCAATCAACTCACCTTGAAAGAGCTGTATGTCAGCGCACTCAGGGCCGACAATTATGATGCGGCTCTCAAAATTGTTTAATGCGGTGTCCTCGCCTGCAGTCAGTGACGCGTAACGCTGATATGAAAGCCTGACAAAATCTGCGTCAGAATAGGCATTCCTGTAGTGGTTGAGCTCGGCGTAAAGTAGCGCATTGCCTTTTAAATAGGTATTTCCATCCGCATCAGTGGAGGGCACAAAGGGGGTCACTTCCTTCGAAAGTAGCGCGAACAGCTCCGCTTCAGACGACACCTCGCATGCAAGCGACATGTTGCCAAAAGCCACCAACAACACTGCCGCTGAGAAAAAACGGCTTATAAACTTAGCGCAGCAGTTTCTAAGCATCTCAATGTCCCCAAAGTTTTATTCTCACCACCAATCGAGGAAAAATTTAGCAATTCTATGCTAAAGATAACCCGATGTTATCGGCCAATCATCAGCAGGCAAAGAGTGACTTTGTACTCTCATCCCCTGCTTCAGCACTTGGACTGTTTGGCTAGCATTCCAGCTCACAAATAGGAAATTTGCACAGCCCATGCCAACTGAACAGTTATAGGATAACTAGAAACAGCCACGTGTTTTGCGAAACATATGACTTACGACATCCTTAGGACGACGCATATTCATACCGCTGTCAGCATTTATCGAACAATAATCAATTGGCTGCTGTAGCCTCATCTCGCCATTCACTGTCTGGAACCACTACGATACGACAGTTTTGGCGTTTGATACGAGTAAATATCAAACATCTAAAATCGCTAGAGTTCTATAGGACGAAAGCTGGTTAAGAACGCATGTAACATTCTGTCGTTGCATGCTTTTGTACAATCAGCAAATGCCGTCATGCTGTTTTTTCATCGAGTAAAAGCAGGCTTTTGGAAATTGTGCTCGTTGAAGCACCCAATGCAGAACCAGCAGCTATCAGTGTTTCAGCATCTCCAGAAGCTGGCGTCTGTGTAAACGACAACGTTGTGCTGCAGGGTTGGCTTATCTCGATTTTATCTGGCGCGATCCGCCGCACCCAACCTGCAAAGTCACCTTTAGGAGTTTCTTTAGCCTCGCCCACAAGCCAGATTTTGGCTTTTTGCTCTGTTAGGAGAGGATCTTGGGCTACTGCGTGGTAGAGAGCGATGGGCATCACCACGCGAGACGCTATCCGCAGCAGCGCATTCACCACGTCCCTCGGCACACCATCTTCAATTAACGCCAGGCTACATTGATCAACACCAAGCCCCGCAACCTTGATCTCATGAGAAGTGCATGTGATGAGCGCGGACGAAGCAAGTGGATCTGCCAACACCGCAGCAGTGCGTCGCGGTAGGGACGCCTCCTTACTTTCATTCCAGAAATAAACTTGGTCACTACGAGTGGCATCCGTATCGAGTAGAGACGCCAGTGCTTCGTTAAACTGGGGTTGGCAATCTTGTTCTTTGACACAACAGATCACTTCTATTCGTCCGTCATCACCGGCGGGGAAGAAAGGATTTAACAAAGCTCCAATGAGATCATCTTCGTTACCGTCGTTCACCAAACCAGGGGTAACGTTCACCTCACATATGGCACCCTTTGTTGTTTTTGGCGATGCAGTAATGTCGGGGGTAATGTAGTCGACCCCTGCTACGTCAATTCCCAACAGAGCTGCCGCTTGCAGTGCTAATTTGACCACATCCGGATGAGCGGCATCTGTAACAAGCTCAGCCGTACCACCACTTGATTGGTTCGAATTCCAACGAAGAAGAACTGAAACTCCAGCCTCTGGTATAGACTGAGGCGTCATGCCCTGAGCCTTCAGAACGCCATGCGCAACTTCGTCAAGTTTGATCTTTTTTCCCGCAGAAGTGAGTTGTTCAGTCCGCGTCTGATTTACGGCCTCCACTAACTGCGAAATAGTCGAAACGCCGTCTGCGACCACTCTTGCGGGTAGCCGGCGACTAACTCCAAGGCATCGTCCGTGCATTATGACTAGGCGGTGATGGTCGCCAACAATCTGTTCCTCTACAAGCACTCGCCCATACTTGGCGGCATTGGTGAAGGCGGATCGAACCTCTTCAGGGCTCACATTTTCTGTGCTTACCCCACTCCCGAAGTCGGATTCCGCTGGTTTGACGACGACAGGATATCCAAACTTCTCAGCAACTCTCACCGCAGTTTCGGAGTTGTCTACCACAATGTTGCGGGGAGCCGGAAGTCCCGCTTCTCTGAGCGCTCGTGAAGTGAGATGGTTACTTGTGCTAAGTCTTGTTGCCAAATAACTAGTATCTGGCGTGAAGTGCTTCATCTTCCAAAACAGTCTGCGCTTGGTCCCTTGACCAAGCGCCAGAAATGGACTGCTGGGCCCCGCCACTACGCTGATAGGAATATCGCAGGCTAATGCCACATTTGCGAGAGGCCGGGCCCAAGGTTTTCCTGCTTCGAGAAACCTTTCTGTAAGGTGCACACGGTCTGCTTCAAGGCCACTTGTAAGGATGCTCAACGCCAGCTCCGCCGCAAGCTGACCTATCGCTCTATCCATGCAGGTAAACGCCGCGATGGAGGTGTCAGAAGGGACCTGACACCATCCCTGCGCCTTGGGACCCGCAAAGCCAGCTAATTGTAGAACTGACAGCGAGAGCCTGGCGACCTGACCCACGAAAACCGAAGGCTCACTGCTTCCTAATGATGCAGAATCATAGCTCAGCACTTGATTATTCTGCAGTTCCCGCCGCGCTATGTCCAAAGCAGCGTCGAAAGGTATAGCAGAAGTAAAATCCGTCCGACCTGACAGACGCAAAACAGCGCATTGGTTAGCGAAATAGATGTTCCCAGCTGCGTAAAAGCTTAGAGACATTTTTAATTGTGAAGCCATAGCAAACCTAAACGTAGCGCTTAGCTAAAGTTTATAGTGTTAAAAAGTTGGTGATAAATATCAAAACTCTGACACCTTGCGTAAGTTTGAGCATAATGAGCCGCTCAAAATTGGAGTTCGGCGCAAAATCAGATTAACTCGCCAAGAACCATGATTAAGTATTGGCTTGCATGTATCGCCGCAACAAACCAAAAGACACAATGGAAGCTGAAACGCAAGGCCAACGGCACCCCTTATCCAGTAGCAGCATGACTGAATTTCATCATCATTAACAATACCGTCAGAATGACAATAGCTTTCACAATTCACAAAAACGCATGAAGCTTCGATTGCTAACGCGCAATCACACTTTTTTATTGTTAAACAAATGATGGCGCCTATTCGGGTGCCTTAGTAGTTAGGCACCAAAAGACCTCCATCTGGATGGAATACACTGCCGGTAGAAAATTCAAATGCGCCCATGGCAAGAGGCTCGATAGCTTTGGCGACGTCGTCTACCGTTCCCCAGCGATTTATGAGGGAAAAGCCCTCCTCCAGCTTTTTATCATAACTGGCACGTGCAGGTTTAGTCATATCAGTTTCAATTAATCCTGGACGCACCTCATACACGCAGATTCTATCTTGCGCTAATCGTACAGCGAAAGAGCGAGCCATCATTGATGCTGCAGCTTTCATCATGCAATAATCAGCTCTAGTTACAGATGCAGCGGTCGCGTTCGAACTTGTAATGAAAATAACCGATTGGAACTGGCTCGTCTCTTGCTTGATCATTCGCTTCGTCAGTGCCTGGGTTAGTAAAAACTGACCCCTTATATTCGATCTATACAGCACATCGAGTGACTCTACCGAAGCATCAAGCACATCAATCCGCTCTAGAGATGAAGTGCCTGCATTATTTATCAAGCAGTCAAGCCGGCCAAACTGTGTGTAAACTTCTTCTGCTATTTCTTCTCCATCCTCAACATTGGACTGTTCAAAACAAATAGCCTTGCACTCCACACCGTCGCTTGTCAGCTCCTCTTTAACAGAATTTAACCAAGTACTGTTTTGACGCCCGTGCAAAATTACCTTAAATCCTGACGCACCGAGGCGCCTTGCGATGCCCGCACCTATTCCCCTACTTGACCCTGTTATTAATGCTACCGGCGGCTCAGTCATTTTTTGCCCTCAACTCCTTAACCATTCTTCTTAATTCCACCTAGGTCGACGCGCTCGAAGTTGGAAACGGTCCAATCTTTCTCCTCATTCCCGGCAATAATATTTTTCAAAATGCGCTTTAGGATCTTCCCATTGGAAGAACGAGGAAGGCCTTCGCCTATCCATGCTTCGATGTTCTTTTTTCTTCCGAAGAGTTTCGCGACTGAAGTCACTGCAGATTTCTTAAAAGCACTTATATCCTCTACCTCCAGAAATATGACTGGATGCCCCAAACTCTGAGGTCGGAGGTCCCCAAAAGCTGCAACATCTTTGACGCCGGTGATATTTCTGAACTGATTTTCAAATTGAGAAGGCGCAATGGTAATACCTTCAAAAAAGATTGAGTCGTCCGCTCGCCCCAATATCGACAACTCACCATTCTCATTTATTGAGGCAACATCGTTAGGTGCAAACCAAATTTTTTGATGATTTTGATCACCGTAAAACTGACTTCCATATTTGTCTTGTAGCCATAATTCAGTCATTCCGTCTCTTTGATGAAGCTTTGCATTTATGCCATCTAATAGATAACCGACGGAGTGGTCTGTCCTAGTTGCCATCAAATTGGGCGCGAGTATTGCCACTTCTCCTATTTCATTTGTCCCGTAACCTATGAAAATATTTTCAGTTATATGATTGCGGATAGCATTCACAAGTCTTGAAGAAATATTAGAGCCACTAACAATAAAGCTCTTGAGGTTAGGGCACAAAAGATCACTTGAACCGGCGACACCCAAGATCTGTTCAGCGTGAATTACCACGCCAGATAAGTGATCGATATCATATTTGTTTAAATAGTTGACCAGCGCTGGAACGTTGATCTTAGTTGGCGGTATGAAAACAACACCGCCAGAGGCTAACGCAGCTAAACTTCGGCGAAACCCGGTAAAAAATCTGTTTGAGATCATGCTAAGATGGCGTTCTTTATTTTCGAAGGAGCGCGCAAGGCTATCCCTCCTAATCATAGACACAAGGTCTTTTGGCCGATGGTAGAGCAGCGACGAATTATTATTTGTTGTGCCAGTCCCTGTCAGATAAAGACCAGCGGACAATGCTAACTCTGGTCTCATTTGTCCGAAATCGCTCGTGGCATCAAAAAGATCATCTATAAAGAGCTCTCGTCCTCTGCCTTTAAAATTTCCATCTTCATGAAGCACATGAAAGCGTTTGCCTTGAGACTCAAATTCTGACATTGCCTTTGTGAAGTTGGCACTGCCACGCAAGTAGATCGGGACTCCATTCGACAAAGCCGCAATACCATAAATGATGATTTTTAACTGATCTTGAAAATGTATCAGCAGCAAATCTGTATCTGGTAGACGCTTTAATTTCAATTTTGCATTTGTGATGGCGTCGACGAATTCGGCATACGTTACGACTCGTGTACCATCGACAACACAGACTTCAGAGGGATGCTTAAAGTACAGGTCCTGTAGGCATTTAAGCGGGTCTAAAGACTGTTTATTTTTCATGATATGAAAATATCCAAAACCTAGAGCTTGAGCACTCAAAATATAACAACGGATGCTCATAGTATAGTGCTTCGCGCCGCTACTTTAAAACCTGCACAAAGACCACCCCAGGCAAAATGCCTATAACCCAAATCTAGCGAAAACACTGCTATGTCGCGGTGTAATCTACCACTATCATAGTTGGATGCTAACGGGGTGGAAATCCGACTCAATGTAAAAGCAAATGTTTTGAAAATGGCTAAAATAGACATCGCAGAATTCTATGGCAAATAAAGTAAGAATAAAATTCTTGGCAGCCGGAAATGTATACTTTGATGAGCCAGCCACTGTTTTACATCTTTCTGATCAGGAAGATTTTAATTTTCCTATCCCCATTCAGGATGCTCTGACCAAAGCTCGGAAAGCTCTTCAGGTTGTCCAAGAGCCAACTTGGGATATCGTGGCGTTCACAAAACATGAGCCGTCCACAAGCGTTGGGCACATTGCTAGGCTCGCGGAGGCACTTCAATTTATTTCCGGTATTGCAGGCCTCAAAGAGCCTGGTTGTTATGAGATTTCCGCTGACACGAGTGTTGCAATCTTTCCGTGCGTGGACAGAACAACCGGGCATCTTGCCGCAACACTTGCCTTAAACATTCTCGCCGGAGGAAAGG
>NZGS01000069.1 GCA_002690995.1 Rhodospirillaceae bacterium | reverse complement strand
GAACCATAACCTCCAGCACCTGGTGTTTCCACTATAATATATGTACCTGGGGAAACGTTTACTTCCTCGGGTTTATCATCGAGCCGCATCACCTTTTTGTCTTTACGCATCAAAAATTGGCCTGACTCACCTGACTGTCCACCGAATAGACCCCAAGGTTTATTGCTAAAACGTTCACCAGCACCGTTAAAAATACAAGTATGATTTACGGGTGTAACGACGCGTCGTAAAGCCATTCCTCCCCGATATTTTCCAGCGCCGCCGGTATCCTCGATAAAACAATATTCACTTACGCGAAGAGGATATTCCTGCTCAATAGCTTCAACTGGAAGGTTTGAGGTATTGGTGATGTGAACCTGAACGCCGTCTTTTCCATCTTTATGAGCCCTCGCTCCCATGCCACCGCCCAGTGTTTCTAAATATAGATACGGCTGATTAGTACGGGGATCAATACCGGAAAACACAGCCGTTGTATTGGCACCATTAGCAGCGGCTATCACATTTTCTGGTAATGCTTTTGATAGAGCGCCCAGAACAACATCAACAACCCTTTGACAAGTATGAGCGCGCGCGGCAACTGGTGCTGGGAATACTGAGTTCAATAAA
The DNA here is from genome assembly GCA_002690995.1 of Rhodospirillaceae bacterium. Classification (GTDB taxonomy): domain Bacteria; phylum Pseudomonadota; class Alphaproteobacteria; order Thalassobaculales; family Thalassobaculaceae. The sequence goes on along the minus strand of NZGS01000069.1, from coordinate 8,136 downwards.
GTGCCGGGTTCAATATTAATTTCTACAACATCTAAAATACCCTGATTGCTCGGCATTTCAGAATCTAGGGCTGCAATCAAGGCATAACATGCACTAGCTTGCACGGCATTGAAAGTAGTGTTGATGTTTCCTGCTACTTGCTGGCTTGTACCGCTGAAATCTAAATTTATTTTATCTCCGGAAACTCTGATTGTTAGGCATATGGGAATGTTGGTTGTATCAATTCCATCCCCATCCATTACATCTTCAAACGAATAAGAGCCTGAAGGTATTTCACTGATGGCCAAACGCATTCGTCTTGCTGTTCTGCTAATGATTTGGTTAAACGCAGACAATACGTTCTTCAGGCCATTTTCTTCAATGACTTCAAGCAGACGTCTCGCTCCTAAACGGCACGCCGCTATTTGAGCGTTGTGGTCACCTCTGCGCTCATTAGGAACTCGGACGTTCAAAAGAAGAATATCCATTATGTCCTGCTGTAACTCTCCCTTTCGAAAAAGTTTCACCACAGGAATTCGCAAGCCCTCTTGGTATATTTCCGACATGCCGCCGGCCATAGAACCTGGGACCATCCCGCCGACATCGGCATGATGAGCGATATTGCAACTAAAGGCGACTATTTCACCATCGATGAAAATTGGCATAGCGTAATTGATATCTGGTAGATGGGTTCCCCCCGCTGTATGTGGGTCGTTTGCTACAAAAACGTCGCCTTCGTTAATATCGCCCTCAAATTTTTCAAGTATACATCCCATTAAACCGCGCATGGAGGCAATATGCAGAGGAATAGTCATAGCTGCTTGAACAACGAGCCTGCCTTCTTTATCTACGATCGCTATGGAATGGTCTTTTCGTTCTTTGATATTGGTTGAGTAGGAGGAGCGTGTAAGTGCAACGAAACATTCGTCCGTAATAGAGCGTAAACCATTAGAAATAATCTCAAGGCTAATCGGATCTAGTTCGTTTTTGTCATTGTCCATCTTTTTTGCCACCTTTGGATAAAATAGAGATTATTAAGTGTCCATCAGCGGAAACTTTAGCAATATCGCCCGGATATACGGGCGTTGTTGTATCTAATTGTTCAATGATTGCCGGGCCGTGAATCTCTTGTCCTGGAATAAGAGAGGCCCTATTAAAACACGTAGCGATTTTTGGTTTGTCAGGGTTTTCAAAGAATACCGGCCTTTCTCCATCAGCTTTGGGGGGGGGAGGGGTATTATTGGCCAAATTTTGCGATGAAAACTCAAATAATTTAGCAATTGCTGTAAGCCTTATATTTATTATTTCTACTGGGTCAGCTTCACTTGCATAGCCGTAAGCTTGTTCATGTACCTCGCAAAATTTCTGATGTATTAACTGGGTTTGATTAAGTTCGGAAACTTCAATTTTCTTTCCTTCAGCAAGCGGCACAGAAAGTTCGAAATTTTGCCCGGTATATCTTGCATCTAAGGATAACTTCAAATTCCTGGCATCTGGCGTTATGTTTTCTCTGGTGAACCAATTGCCTGCACTCGTTTCTAGATCACGAATTACTTTTTGTAGTTCGGGTAAAGCTTCGTCAGTTAACGCTAGGCGACGACTTACAACAAAATCTTCTTTTAAATCGGAAACCAAAAGACCTTGAGCGCAAACGATTCCCGGTGCGGCGGGGATTATCATTTCACTTATCCCTAAATTTATTGCGACATCTCGTGCATGCAACGGGCCTGCACCGCCAAATGGCATTAAAACGCATTGTCTAGGATCATAACCCCTTTCTACAGATATTGTTCTGATCGTCCGAACCATATTTGCAACCACAATTCCTAACACCCCATGTGCGGTGTGTTCGGTCTGGAAGCCCAAATGTTCTGCGATGGGTTTAAATACATTCACTGCTGCGTCAGGGTCTAATTGCATACTGCCATCTAGTAGTCCTCTCGGTGAAAGACGTCCTAATATTAGATTGGCATCAGTTACTGTTGGAGACGTTCCTCCTAGCCCGTAGCAGGCTGGTCCTGGATGAGCTCCAGCACTAGATGGTCCTACTTTTAAAAGATCATCGCGATCAAACCATGCGATTGAACCGCCACCTGCTCCAACTGTTTCAACATCAACTGATGGTTGGCGTACCGGAAATCCAGCAACATCACGATCAAAAGAAATTGAAACCTTGAAGTCCTGAATCATTGCTACATCAGCGCTTGTACCTCCCATGTCAAGAGTGATTATATTTTTGCGTTCGACTTGCTGAGCAATAAAAGAAGCACCAACAGCTCCTGCTGCCGGGCCAGATAAAGCTGTCCTTACTGGAAATTGTCTTGCTCTTTCCGGGGACATAAGTCCCCCGTTTGATTGATTTATACCGATATTTGCGTTAGGGAGGTTTTCCTTCACGCCATCCTCTAGTGTTTTTAAATAAACGCTCATAACAGGCTGTAAATACGCATTAAGGACAGTGGTCGATAACCTCTCGTATTCCCTAAATTCAGGTTGTACTTCGCTGGAAAGCGATATGACGAGGCCAGGTATTTTTTGTCTTATAAGTTCCGCTACTTCTCTTTCGTGCTTAGGGTTTATGAAAGAAAATAGGAAGCCAAGTGCGCATGCCTTTGCTCCACTATGGATAACTTTATCAATAACTTCCTCTATATCGGATTTATTGGGAGCAATAATTACATCTCCACTAAAAGCCATTCGTTCAGATAGTTCAAGTCTGTGATCGCGATCCACAAGAGGGGCGGGGAAATCCGTATGTAGGTTATACATATGAGGTCTTGTCTGGCGACCTATCTCCAAAAGGTCTTTAAATCCTTTGGTCGTAATCAATGCAACCTTACTGCCGGATCTTTGTATTAATGTGTTAGTTCCAACGGTAGTGCCGTGAGAAAGTCTGCTGATGCTATCTAAAGCAACACTATGTTTTTTACAGATATCTAATAATCCTGTAACAATTGCTTCAGCTGGATTATGTGGTGTCGATGGTGTCTTGCCGATGTAAAATGAACCCGTAGTTGTATTATGCAAATAAAAGTCGGTAAATGTGCCGCCTACGTCTACACCAATAGCCCACTCCATTATTCATCCTTATCTAAAAATCTTGTCTAAAAATCATAACAGTTAATCATATATCGTAGGTGGGGATAGTTTGCCACCTGTATTACATAAAGTGATTTAAATGCAAAAATTTAGGCTTTCGACAACTAGTTAGAGGGTATTTTCTTGTAATAGGAAATTTAACTCCATTAACTTTCATAGGTTTTCAATTAAATAGTCCATCCTTAACTTTTACAGCATATATGACACGTCCTCCCAAAATGATTGTTTCACTAGAGAACGCAGTTATTAGTGCTAGAATTCCAACAACTGCTCCATTTGCATTATAAAACACTAGAGCACCAACACCTACAAGGCAGACCGACACAATGCGAATTACTGAAGCGAGAGCGATCGCCGTTGTTTTACGACTTGCCAATAACTGCCCACGAGTAAAAGCAGCAGTTGTCATACTTAATGCTAAAATTGGTGTTAATAATAAAGCGGGTGTAACATAGGAGGTCAGTGACGATGAGAGCCCCATAATATCTTTCAATGCATAATTTCGAATGATGTCTATATGAAACATGAGCATAATAACGCTAAATATAATGCCTAAATGAATAGTAAATGTGCCTATCACTTTTGTGTCGGCTTCATTTTTTGTCAGTGTTTGAACAGCTTGTGTTAGATTGCGAAGTGGCCCTAAAAGTACACGTATCATAGCATCTAAAACACCGAACGCCGCGATAGCCAGTTCGGGGCGTGGCAATCGCCCTAGAAAAAAACTAACTGTAAATGCTATACCACTCTCAGCTGTTTGCATGAGTATGACTGGCCAGCCAAATCGCCAGAGTTCTCTATATCTTGGTAGTACGCCTTTCTTACTGGGTAATTGCAGATAATACTTCAAAGCGGCCAAGGTTGCATAAACGCTCTCGATTGCAATGCAGCCTGTCAGCGCTATCATTCCAACAGTTGCGCCCGTTGTTTGCCCTTGAAGGATGAACAAGATGGCAAAGAGACCAAATAGTCTTATTAAAGTTCCAAGTGTCACGAGGGTTGTACGTCTGTTAAGCATCAACAAAGCATAAGCTATTGAACGGAAGAAAACGCACGGCACTATTAATGTGGATATTAGAATACATAGTTGTGCCTCTTTAGCGACGTCGGTGCTCGTTCCAAAAACCTCAACGAAAAAAGTAATCCCGACTGGAGTTAGACCTATGAGGGCCCAAAACCACGCAACTAACAGAAAAGTTTGTGAGCTAAAAATGAGTAATCTTAATGTTGAAGCTCTATCTTTTAAAAATGAAATAGCAACAAACTGGCATGCCCATACCGGGCTTCCCAGTGTCGCATGTAAGTAAAATGCGATACTGTAAGCGGCCAAAATTGGTTCTGGATTAGGCATTCGTGCGAGAAAGGCAGATATAATGGCATGAGACAACATATGTAATTCAGCCATAAATATCAGAGGGGTAAAAAATCGATAGGATTCTTTTATCGTTACCGTAGGCCGTTGGTTGTCGTGCTCGCTCTCAGACTTCATTGTACATTAGAGTAGATTTGATAGAACTTACTTTATTCTGGAATTTTTTGTAATTGATGGAACTTTTTGGAATCCGCCAAATTATGATTTGTTGTAAGGTTTTAATGCAATTTAGAGGAACCAAAATCTACTATCTTATGAAGCGTTTTACAAAGTCGCTTCCAAGTCCTACCTCTTCGAAATGATTTCTAGCTGCTTGCACACGATCAAATACGTCAGTAGACCCAATCGTTTCTCCATCTTCATCGCAATATAATAATGCTCCGGAGTTATGGAAAAGAGTTTTCATACTTTCCCCTTCATCGACAACTAGTGTATGCACATCGCCAGGGGGTTCATATAGGTAACTTCCAGCGGTTGCTTCCCAGTCGCGTTCAAGATAACGCCATTTTCCTTCAAGTACGAAGCCGTGAACAGGTGCCGGATGACGATGTCTCGAAACAATGCCAGCTTCTGTTACTTTAGTTATGTGAACCCAATATCCTTGACTAACATTTAGACATAGAGGCCGTGACCAACGCCCTGGGCCACTTGGTACCCAGAGTCGCTCGTCATTTGGCGATAAACCGTCTTCCCAGAATAATTCATCAGTCATATCTTTAGGTACTAACGGCGAGTAATTCTTTTTAGCTTTGTCGAGCATTTGCATTGACCAGAAAATAAAAGTTTAAAACTAGTATCTCTACAGCACCACGTTGATTTTCTATAAAGATGATTTAAACCCTAGCTTAGTTTGGCTTTAATTGGAATATAAGACGTCAACATTTATTGTTTGAACCTATGTAACAGCGTGTTTCTTTATAAATTCTGGGTCTGGATAAATTCCTAGTCCCGGCATATCAGGTAAAGTCATAATGCCACTTTTTATGATGGGTAAGCCTCCGACTAAGAATTCCCGGATAGGGTTAAAATTGGCATCAATTTCTAACAAGCCATCGCCTCCGGCGGCCGCCAAACAATGCGCAGAAGCAAATAACCCGATCGGTCCTGCCAAAAAATGCGGACAGTATGTCACTCCATGACATAAAGATCGTTTTGCCAGAGGCAAGGTCTTGCTAAAGCCGCCCCACTTGCACATGTCTGGTTGTAAAAATTCAAAGCATTTTGAATTGATATAATTATCAAATTGCTCATCCCCCAGTAAGTTTTCACCAGCCGCAATAGGCGCTCCCGGTTGTAAAGCCAGATCCTCCCATTCGCTAAGAGGCCGATCCGCTGAAATAGGTTCTTCTATCCAGTGCAAATTGTGTTTTGAGTAAGCAGTCCAGTTCTCTCGAGCTGTTGCAAGATCCCAGCCTTGGTTTACGTCAATCATAAGGCGTCTATCGCCGATTAATTTCCTTATTTTAGAGAGAGATTGCAGGTCTTTCTCGCGACCGAAACCAACTTTAATTTTAAAGGCGTTGTCCCCCTCAGTCATTTTTTGTTCCACGATATTTTCAAAGCCAGTCGGATTAAGTCCACTTGCGTAAGTCGATATCGAATTATCTTTTCCTCCTAGGAACTTCAATAATGGCATGTGTGCTTTTCGCGCCGCTAGATCCCAAAGAGCGATGTCTACACCAGCTATAGACTGTGCAAAGGGACCGGGTTCACCGGATTGTAGGGCTAAAACATGTGTTTTCGTTGTAAGAGTGTTAAAGGCTTCTACAGGTGATTCCCAGGTTTTAGATAACGCCAATGTGGCAATGTAGTCCTCAACGATATGTTTTCGATTTTCTGCGCCATGAATAGGAAAATTTCCAAAAACCTCACCCCAACCGACTGCACCATCAGTATCTTCGGCCCGTATTAATAAAGAGGTTCTTTCAGAAATTACACCAAAAGAAGTAATAACTGGCACATCAATTTTTGCACGAATTAATATCGGTTCCAACGTAGCTAGTTTGATTGGATCGGTTTTAGGTAGTCGAAGCATAAAAAGACGCGATCAGTTAATATGAACAGTTCAAAGTTTCCGTTGATCTATAGTTATTAAATTGGGACCAATTTGCAGCGGCCTCCAATTTGTTGAGCGGACATATTCTGGCCTTGGGCTTTCGACGTCTACCGGTCTGTTTGAGCATTTATTGAAGCAGAAAAAAATCTGCCAACGGTCTTCTGATGAGAGATTATGTCCCGAGGCATGTAATAGATTACAATGAAATATTGCAGTTGTACCCGCTCCTCCGGTAATTGGTACAGGGGCGGGGAACTTCTTCATGTACTCTTTCATGTCAGGAGTTTTGGCCACCCACAACTTATAGGCCGTTGAGTCGTCCCATCGCGGACTAGAACGCCCTTGCTTATGACTTCCCGGAAGTACATACATACAGCCATTTATTGGGCTGGCTTCTGTTAGCACCACTGTAACCGTAACCATATCCGGTTGTTTTATACCATCTAGGTGCCAGCTATGAAAATCTTGATGCCATGGCCAAGCAGATCCTTCAATAGCAGATTTCATATTTAGCTTGCTGTGGTGTAGATATAGTTCTTCGTCTCCTAGGCACTGTTGGGCCGTCCTTAGTATACGAGGTGAACGTGCAGCGGTCCTGAATGGCGGTGAAGCTGTCTCAACGTTTTCTTCATGTAGTTGAAACATGATTTTAACAGCTTCGTCTTCTCCTTCCCTTACAACCATTTCCGATCTGATTTTTGATACGCGATCTACTTCGTTCTTAAAGATCTCAATCTCGTCAGATGTGAATAATTCAGGGAAAATAATGTATCCGTCTTTGTTAAATTGTTCGATTTGTTTGGACGAGAGTTCCATTAGTTTTTTCCTTCAACAAATGCCAAAAAAAGTCTACAAGAGTTTTGTCCACAAACTAAGAGATTTTTTTGCTGAAACGCTTGATCTTAGGCTACTTTTGGTTCAATTTCCTTGCCAGCGGCTTCGTAGCTCAACTGGATAGAGCATCTGCCTTCTAAGCAGAGGGTTGCAGGTTCGAGTCCTGCCGAAGTCGCCAACATCTATAAGCGGATAAAATTTAAATGTGAAGCGATAAACACTAGCGCTAGTTATTCAGCATTTTAAACGTGGCTATCTATAAAATTTAAAAAGGCTTCTGCTCCTTCGTTTGCATGACTACATGCGATGGCATGTTTTGCGTGTGGAATAACCATCAATTGGGAGTTCGGTAGTAACGAATGTATTTCTGCTGACATACTCACTGGAAGAAACGGACTAGAGTCTGGGTGTATGAGTAAAACGGGGGTCTCCAATTGATTTAAATCTTGCGAGAGGTCTTGAGCCATGAGCAATTCCCCAAGCGCTAATGTTACTTTAGGACTTGAGTTAGCTTGGGTTTCAGAGAACCAATGATATACTGCATCTCTTACTGCACCAGGGTAAAATCTATGCTCCATCATTTTTTTTGTCCATGCCGAAAACCCCTCTTGCTCAATCGTATTTCTCCAACTTCCAACCTGATTGATATAATTACCTCGGTGTCCTGTCGAGAGTGCAGTCACAGTTGTGATTCTATTCGAAGCATTCAAAGCTGTATAAAGCGATATCGTTCCACCAATAGATTCACCGATTAGATGAAATTTGTCAGCGTTAACAGCATCTGCTACTGCAAGCG
>NZGS01000068.1 GCA_002690995.1 Rhodospirillaceae bacterium | reverse complement strand
CTTTCAGAAAAATAAGTCTAATTCGTATTCAGACATCAGTTCGATTCAGAATTTAACCTCATCATTGAAGATGAAAAAGAGGATAGTTCAGAAATCATCAAATTTTTAGCTAGAGTTCATCTCTAGCCTGCTAAAGTCAAATAAGTAAAGAAATTAGTAAAGATTAATAGTCAAGTTAACTTTATTGAATAATACTTGGTTGCGTTTGTTAAATTATTGTAATGATTGGTTTTTGAATATGATTAATATTCGAAATTTATCAAAACTAACCTTTATCTCACTTTTTTTTTCAATGTTAGTTGTCTCTTATACGATTGCTGAAAGTAAGATAATTCATCTGGTCAATACCGGATGGCATGTAGGAATTGTCGTGCCGGTAGATGCAATCCTGAAGCGAAACCTACCCGAAACAAAGCATTTTTCTAATTCGAACTTCCTAGAAATTGGATGGGGGGATGCCCGTTTTTATAAATCCAAAAACCCAACCGCACGCATGGCTTTTGAAGCAGCCTTTACATCAGAGAGCTCGGTAATACATATCTATGCTTTTCAAAGCCCCATAAATGAGACTTTTCTAAATTCCGAGATCCTAAAGCTCGAGGTAAATGCAGAGGGTTACGGTGAACTCCTTCGTTTTATTCATAAAAGTTTTGTGAGAACCGCAAATGGAGAGGCAAAAAACGTTGGTATAGGATTACATGGTGAAAAAGTAAGTCGCTTTTATTTAAGTAATGGCGAATTCCATTTGTTTAATACCTGCAACACTTGGATAGCCGAAGCATTACAATCCGCGAAATTAGATATAAGTTCTCAGGGAATCATTACAGCGGATAACCTCATGGAACAAGCCCGAGAATTATCTAACAATACCGATTAAAAACATGCTTTTCTAGTTTCCTAAGGGTATCTATGCGTTTACAGTTCTTCTATTGACCATACAGTTCAAGCCCTGCCAAAAAAGGATTTTCATTATTAGTAAAACAGAAAATGATATAGATAATCTGAAAGCCACAGCAGAGGCCGAGAAGCGATTATTAGAAGATACAATAAGGGCGCTTCGCGAAAAACTAGAAAATTCAGCTGCAGATACTCTTGCTCAGATCGAAAACTTGCGCGCAGACCAGAATGGAAACCGGAGGGAGGCTGAAAGTAATATTCAGGCCCTCCGCAATAAATTAGAACAGCAGCGGAATCAATATGAAGAAAAATTAGATAATGAGCGAGCATTACACGAAGCTGCACGGAGAGAGGCAGAACAAAACATTCAAGCACTCAGAGACACCATGGAACAAATGCGTAATAACTACGAAGAAAAGTTAGATGGCGAACGTGCCGCGCATGGGGGAGTGCAGCGAAATTCCGAAGCGGGAACGCAGGCATTGAGAGACACTATGGAAAGAATGAGAAATGAATACGAAGAAAAATTAGATAAAGAACGGGCACTCTCCGAAAACGGTCGACGCGAAGCAGAGCAACGGACGCAGGCACTCAGAGACACTATGGAAAGAATGAGAAATGAATACGAAGAAAAATTAGATAAAGAACGGGCCAGTCATGACGCTACGCGACGGGACTCTGAAGCAAATGTTCAAGCACTCCGTGAGACCATGGATGCAATCAGATCCGACTATGTAAAACAATTTCCAACCGACAAGAATTAAATTCGGCAAAAGAAGTTATAAAAGTTTTTAAGAGGGAGTGGATATATGAAAGCGTCGGGTAAAAATATCTCAAACAGCAAGAAGTTAGAAAAAGATACTGTATCAGAACAAACCCGAGACATAGCAAGTGACCTTTCGCGCCTAGGTTCTTTCGATGAAATTCTAGAGTATCTAATCACCTATGTTACCCAGACACTTGAAGCCGAACGGGGTAGCCTATTCCTCCACGACCCAGCCGCACATCAATTATACACTCGCGTTGCACTTGGCAATTTATCCAGGGAAATTAGAATAGACGAACAATCGGGTGTTGCTGGCTGGGTTTTTATGAATGCCGAGGCTACAATAGTCAACAATCCTTACAAAGATGAAAGATTTAATAAAGAAATCGACGAACGCACCGGTTATCAGACTAAAAGTCTGATATGCGTGCCAATTTTTTCAACAGGCGATATTCCAATAGGCGTGCTGCAGGTTCTTAATAAGCAGACAGGGCGATTCACAAAGGCGGACCTTGCAAAAATTAAACTTGTCGCCTCACAATGTGCTTCTACACTAAATACTTACGCACTTACCGAAAGAATGGAGGCGCAAAAACGACGTGAAGCTGAGTTTATGGAGTTGGTTTCAAAACTCACGACAGAGCTCGACTTATCGAGACTTTTAAACCATGTTGTCGATGCAGCCACCGACATGCTGAGTTGTGAGAGAGCAACTGTTTTTCTGAACGATGAAAAAACAGATGAGTTATTTTCTATGGTGGGAGCAGGCCTCGGTGCTTTCGAAATACGGCTCCCAAATAACGCTGGTATTTCTGGCGCTGTATTCCAGTCAGGGGAAAACGTAAATATTCCCCATGCCTACGCTGACCTGCGCTTTAATCCATCCTTTGACAAGCAAACCGGCTTCTTTACACGATCCGTTCTTTGCGTGCCCATTTTGAACAAGGAAGGGAAAAGAATTGGAGTAACTCAAGCCCTTAATAAAATTGGTGGACCTTTCACCGAGGAAGATGAACATAGGATACAAGCATTCACTGCGCAGATCTCAGTTGGCCTTGAAAACGCCAAAATGTTTAACGACATGCAAGCAGTAAAAAATTATAACGAAGCGATGCTTCACAGTATGTCTAATGGCGTCATAACTGTGGATGAAGATGGCAATCTCAAAAGTATCAATACTTCGGCCGAAAAAATCGTAAAGATATCAAGCGAGGAAAACCTCGGAAAACCTTTGTCTGATGTCCTCAATGAGCAAAATAGTTGGCTTGTTGATCAAGTTAACAAGGCACGCGAAACAGGCGAAACTGAAAACTTAGAGGATGCAGATTTAATAACCGGCGATGGAAGTCAGGTATCTGCTAATATAGCGTTACAGCCAATGATATCTGGAGAAGGGGAAAATATTGGCGCGCTAATTCTAGTTGAAGATATATCTAGCGAGAAGCGTGTTCGTTCGACAATGTCGCGCTATATGGATCCACAACTTGCCAACCAACTTCTTGAAGAGGGCGACGGGCAAGCAATGCTGGGAGGGAAAGCAGCTGAAGCGACAGTTCTCTTTACAGATATTAGGAGCTTTACAACAATAGCTGAAGCGCTTGGGCCTCAAGATACAGTATCTATGCTAAATGAATATTTTGAGATTATGGTAGCTTGTATTACTGACGCTGGCGGTATGCTAGATAAATTTATTGGAGACGCAATGATGGCTGGTTTTGGCGTTCCTCTCCCAAGTGAAGATGCTGCCGACGCCGCTGTAAGATCATCCATAGCTATGATTTCTGAACTGCGTAAATGGAACGCTGACCGCTTAAAAACAGATAAAATGCCGGTTGGTATGGGTGTAGGCGTGAATACCGATAATGTTGTGACCGGCAATATTGGTTCCTCTAAGCGCATGGACTTTACGATGATTGGTGACGGCGTAAACCTAGCGGCTCGACTAGAAGGTAGCTGTAAAACGTATGGCGCACAAATAATAATATCTGAGTTCACACAAACAAAATTAAAAGGTATTTATGCACTTAGAGAGCTTGATCGCATCGTTGTGAAAGGCAAAACAGAGCCAGTTTCTATTTTTGAGGTGCTCGACTTTCATGACGACGAGACTTTCCCCGCAAGAATGGACGTAGTCGGGCATTTTACAGAGGGATTAGCACACTATAGGAACACAAAGTTTGATGACGCCATTAGATCCTTTAAAGCTGCTTTGGATGCTAATTCTGAAGATGTTCCAAGCAAGCTTTATATAGAGAGATGCGAATTATTTAAAAAGTCTCCGCCTCCTAAAGATTGGAGTGGCGAGTGGGTGATGACTGAGAAGTGAACCTGTTTATCAAAACCGTGCCATTCAGATTACTGACTACTTTGGATCAAGCGTTGATTTGATAATCTCAGGTGTCATAAACACCAACCCGCTTTGGTGCCCGTCAAGTTCACACAACTCATAGAGAGCATCGAAGACTTTATCTTTTTGAGAAGCATCTGCAATAATGCTAACGATGGCAGCTTCACCAAAAGTACCAAATTGCTTCTCTTCAAAAAGATCGCTAGATCTTCCTGTTTCTACGCTTACACTTTTTACACCTTCAAAGTCATTTAGCGTCTCTAGAGCCTTTTGACCAAAGTCTTTGCTAAGCAGTGCACCAATTTCAACGGTCATCTTGCTCTCCTTAAGCAATCTCTTTGAGAACTGACTCAGGTATATAGGTAGCAACCCGGTCCAGTTTAGTCATAAACATTATTCCTTTTCCCGGCGTATCAAGACCGCCCGCGAGATACATAGCTTCAAACACCCTATCCGCTTGCTCTTCAGAGACGATTATTCGGATAACCTCCTTTTGTTCATCAATAGTTACGCCAAGTAGTCCCATTCTTTCTCGAATGCCCGTCCCTCGGGCATAACTGATGGTTGCACCCTGAGCACCACAATTTTTTGCCGCGTCGAGAACGCCTTCAGCTAACCCAGTCTGGAGAACGCATGTTATTAAGTTTGCTTCAGATAGATAGGTTATATTTCTTCCAGCCATGTGTAATATCCTTATCTTTTGGTTAAACTTTTTAACTTTCTTGAGTTACTTTTGTTTTCTGGGTCATTTGTATTACTAAGCCCATCGTCAAAACTGCGACAATCGGACAAATGCTCGCCAGCGATAGTATTCCAAAACCTTCTACTGCAGAAACGGCATTACCTAACCCTAATCCCATAGCAAGAACCAGAGGAACAGTTACAGGCCCCGTAGTGACGCCAGCACTATCCCAGGCGACGTTCACAAACTCTTCTGTGGATAAAAAGGTCATAATAATGCCTATTGCATATAGCGGTAATAGCAACATCATAAGATCGAGGTGAAAAATCAATTTAGCAACCCCAAGAGCAATTCCGACAGCCACACCTGTAGCAACACTGTACATGAGCATGGACTTTTTGAATGCACCGTTAGTCAATTCCTGTACTGTTAGGCCAAGAGCATTTAGGGCCGGTTCGGCTAGCGTCGAACCAAAACCTAATAAAAATGCAAAGCCAACGCATATGACGAAGCCAACGATCTCTGGATAGTGCGGTGAGTTCTCAACAATTGGAAGTTGCATAAACGCAGCGGGCAAAGCGCTTCCCGTTTGAGATCCAATTGCCCCAAGCCCGTAAGTTAAGCCTACATTGAAAATACACATTCCCAAAATAGATAGGGTGAGACCGTACATGGTAACCATCCTATTTGGTAGTGTCGAACGTAGTACTATAAACAGAACAAACATAAGAAAGATGACTAGAGGCAGAATAGCTCGTACACCCAAAACTATCTCAACTAATGGCGTCTGATCCCAGATGCTTAGCTCTGTCTGCGTCGACCCGCCTGCACTAGCTGCGGCAGCAATAATTTGTTCCGGCGTCACTGTAAAAGAAACAAAAACTGATAGTATTAGCACAGCTAATATGGGAAACAGGGAGGCTAGCGTAACAACGCCGAAGCCTGAAAGCGATGAATTTCCTTTTCCTGCTGCATTTGCTATTCCAATACCGAGCGATAACACCAACGGCACTGTCACTGGACCAGTTGTTACAGCGCCACAATCCCACGCTAAGCCCAGTATGCTTTGAAGATTGGGATCACTCCAAGCATATAAAGAGAGCAGGGCAACAGGTGTTAGTGCTAAATAAATCATTGGTTTTAGCGACCATCCTTTAACAAACCTTACCGTACCCAAAATTGCTGCAAGCCCTACACCAGCACCAACCATAAGAACAAGTGGCATCGTCCAATTATTTAGCAATTCATATAAGTAGGGCGCCTTCTTAACGTCCACCGAAGCTCCAAAAGCCTGGAGCGCGCCAATTGCTGGTTCTGCAAAGGTCACACCGACACCGAGTATGCCTATAATGATATAGACTACAGTCATTGAGGCTTTTTTCGGCAGATTATCTCCTATAATCTTACCAAATGGCATGAGCCCTGTACTTAGCCCTTCCATAAAAACAGCCAAACCGACAATAACCGCAGTCAAACCTACAGCAAGGGATGCTGCTGCATCAATTGGCTGTCTCAACACTAATACTTGGAAAAGGATAAGATACAAGGCTAGAGGTACGACAGCTTTTATTTGATCCATAATTCTTACGTAGCTGTACGGTCCAAGAAGATCCACCGCGCTTTTAAAGGTAACATTTATTTTTTTTGGTTTTAGAGCGTTAGGGTCTCCATCAACTGGCTTAGGTGTCAGCATATTATAACTCACGGTTTTATAGCTGACATTTGTTTGTGCCAAGTACTGCGAATAACGCATGCTTCTCTCCATCCCAAAGCAAAAGTTGTCTGATAATAGTTAAATTTCTAAGTTATTACAATAAATTCTCGGTTTTGGGGACTTTTACTAATCTTGATCCTCAAACGCACAAGCAAAATAATATTTGTTTTAGGAGCCAAAATATTGCGATAAACGTTTAACGGCTAAGCAAACGAGCAAAAAAATTACGGGGGACAGCATCAAAAGAAGTAAGCCACTCAATCCTGGAACATTCGATAAAAATTCGATCCACCTAAGCCACACCTTTATGACTTCGCTACGTAAACTGACCATAATAAGGGAAGTCGCAAGCGAAACAACTAAAAATGCAATCAGGAATTGTATTCTCTTGGAAGACTTTCTCATAAGCATGCAAACAATTCTGGGAAATAATCAAAAAAAGAAGTCAAATCTAAAAGACATACGTCTACCACTCGGCTAACGACCACAGCCAAATTCAGATAGAAACATCACGGCTTCGTAAAATCTATCACACAAAAAAAACTTTACTACTGACCATGACCTTATCCTCTACGTTTAGAAGCGAATAATTAGCTAAATAGAGACTATTATATGTGACTGAAAATCGCTGCAGCACTAATTGCTGAATCAATAAATAAATGATAGTCCTCATTCATTTGTGAAAAATACTTTTCAGTATAATTAAACATCTAGGTAAGAGAATAATCTCACCAGGGGACTAACACATGCCCATCAAAAATCTCAAACATCTTCCTAAAGCACACCTACATCTGCATTTAGAAGGTGCAATGCGTCCCGCAACACTCACAGAATTCTGTGAACGTTATAAAATAAAGCGGCCTAGTGATACGAGAGGAAAACAATTTTCAAATTTCGCTGCTTTCAATGAAGTGTATAGAGCTGCTTCAGATAGCATTCGCACAAGACAAGATTTGGCTCGGGTTATTCAAGAAGTTGCAGAAGACGCTGCTAAAGATGGTGCAACCTGGATTGAGCCAGCCTTTGACGCAGATAGGTATATGGTTTTACGAGCAGACAAGTCGCTTAGATTATTTGAAACGCCGTACGAAGGATGGCTATTTGCTCTAGAGGCCGCTAGAAATGCTTCGGAAAAAACTGGGGTGGGGATTAGTTTTATTTCAGCAATTGACCGGACGCGCCCAATAGAACAGGCCAATGAAAGAGCTAAACTTACCACTAATTTGATTGCTTCACAGAAACACCAGATTACCGCAAAAAATATAAATGGTGGTGAACCTTACGCGGGGATAATAGGCCTCGGCCTCCATGGAAATGAAGAGGGGTACCCGCCAGAGATTTTTGCAGAAGCTTTCCAAATCGTCACAAAAAAAACAGAAGCCTTATCAATTCCCCATGCCGGCGAAATAGCACCAACTCCTGGCAAGGGCCCAGAATCTGTCGAAAAAGCAATCGATATATTAAGCGCATCGCGCATCCAGCATGGTGTTCTTGCAATTCAAGATGAAGTTTTGATAGAAAAAATAAGAGAAAAAAATATATGCTTGGATGTCTGTCCCTCATCAAACATTCAATTGAGTGTCTTTCCTAATATTCAGGCACATCCATTACCGCTTTTAATTGAATCAGGGGTCTCGTGTTCGCTAGGTAGTGATGACCCACTTCTTTTTGGCCCAAGTCTTCTCGATGAGTTTGAACTTTGTCGTGAACAGATGCGTTTATCCGATAATACATTGGCGCAATTGGCGCGAAATTCATTTAAATACAGCGGGGCTCCTAAAAAAATCGTTGAGCAAGGTTTAAGAGATATAGATGCTTGGTTAAATTAGATGCTAAAAAATAATGAAAGGTAGCTTGCCAGTTTATTATTGTAGAGGCGGCACCTCACCGGGTTTTGGATCAATAGGGACTAACTCACTTAACTTGCTAGACTTTTCGAATAAACTCGCAGCTGCTAGCAAAGCTGCCTCCCCACGAGGTCGACCAACTATCTGCAATCCGACAGGCCGTTGATATCTGTCAAATCCGCAGGGTAATGATAGTGCAGGCGATGCGCTTAGCGTTACTGCGCCTGTCAAAAGGGATGCTCCCATATAATGTTCTAATTTTTGCCCGTCTATAACCATCGGGTGACGCAAATTTACGTCAAAAGCTGGTGTGTTTGCGCCTGGTGTTACCAGCAACTCATATTCTCGAAATACGTCAGCAAAAGTTTCATATATTTGTTTTCTGGCACGCTCCGCTCGTGCCAAGTCAGATGTACTTTGATTAAGGCCTATTTCGGTATTCCAAATGATATCTTTTTTAATCTGGTCTCGATGATTTTCGAGTTGTAGTTCTCTATCGATAACAAACTGATGTGATCGCAATGCAAGAAAAGTTGATTCCAAATCTTCTATTTCTAAAACAATCTCATCCACTTCTACGCCCATGGATTTAAAATGCTCCATAGATTTGGCTGTAATCTCCCTTGTCTCCTTATCAACTGGTGCGCCACCAATAGTGGATGCATAAGCAATGCGTCTGGGAGGCACCGCTTTCTGCACAGAATCTGAAAATGACTCGGCTGGAGCATCGAATGTCATAGGGTCCAGAGGGCAAAACCCTGCCATAGTGTCAAGAAACAAAGCGACATCTTCTACCGTGCGGGCCATTGGTCCTTGAACAGATAGTGGCGAAAACATTGTATTCACTGTGCCTCGAGTGACTCTTCCCGGCGAGGGTCGCAGTCCAACTACCGAACAGTATGTGGCAGGTCGTCGCAAACTTCCACCATGATCACTCCCGTGAGCCAGCCAGACTTGTCCCGCAGCCAAGGCGGCTGCCCCTCCTCCTGTTGAGCCCGCTGGCGTCAATGATGTATTCCAAGGATTACAGGTTTTACCAAAAACATCATTGAAGGTTGATCCACCAGCACCAAACTCTGGAGTGTTTGATTTTGCAATTACTATACCTCCCATATTTTCAATTCTCTTAACCAGAGGGTGCGAATTTTTTGGGATGTGATCCTTGAAAATTGAGGAACCATAAGTGGTACGAACACCAGCCACATCAGTAAGGTCTTTTATTGCAACTGGCAGCCCCGCCAACCAGCCTCTGCTATTTTCGGACCCATTTCGTTCCTTTTCCATCAGAGCCTTGGCGTGGGCTCGGGCTCTTTCTAAACATAATGTAGGCAATGCATTAATAGCTGGTTCTGTTTCCACGATACGAGTTTCAGCTGCTGAGATCAGCTCTAGGGGCGAAATTTCACTCCTTTTCAAACCCTCTACTACTTCTGAGGCAGTCAATTGCACTAAACTTTTATCCATTTTGCTCCTCGCCACCGTATGCGAATTTAAAAACCAATTCCCCAATTAGAAATTCATAAGGTTAAGACATAAAAAAATAGGATCTTAAAACTTATAACAGCGTGGTCGTACCCATTCGCAAATCCTTGGTAAATTTCCACTTTTATTGATGTTCTAACCGTTGCACATAAAGATGATGTTTGCTATACCAATCCCCTTGCCGCAATAGCTAATTCAATAATCCTTTCGACGGAATTAAAAAGAGTATCCTGTAGTTATGCCCATACGACAAATCGTACGAGACGCTTTTCAAGTTGACGAGCTAGTTCACCAATTCACAGTTCTTGATGTCGAAGATGGGCTGCTTGAAACAGGGTCTGAGAAGGAAGTAAATGAGAATAAGGACTACAGCGACCGCTACATTATAGAGGAAGCTCAAAATCGTTTAAAACTCCTTGAAAAACAAATCACCAAACTCGATGAAGAACATGAAGACGATAGCACTTACAGAATTGAACTTCAGTTTCTAGAACAAGAAAAAGACCAACTACAGCTCTTCTTGAAAAAATGGGGCCCCCAGGAAGTGTTTGAAGACTAACTTAAAGAAAACCTTTTTCATTCGTATACAGTAAAATTCTTAACAAACAGCAAATAAGTGCTGTGCCACGCATACTTTTTGGTTATCCCTTGTGAAAAAATATGCCAGGCTTAAAATATCTGCTAATGCAATATACTGATCAATCGCCGGGGTAATTCTAAAATGATTACAGGAAGATGTTATTGTGGTGAGCTAGAATACGAATTCGACAAAAGTTCCGTACAGTCTCAAATGCTTTGCCTATGCAGGGAGTGCAGATACCTTTCGGGCGGAGGACCTAATACTTCTATTGTTATAAAAGAAGAGACTTTTAAATTTACGAAAGGCAAACCAAAAATCTTTAAACGAGGCGATCTCGAAAACCCAAGAGTTCGTTACTTTTGCGGTGATTGTGGGACGCATATTTGCGTAGAAAGTCCGCCGCGGCCCGGTATGTTGGTCGTTAAGATTGGAACTTTAAATGATCACTCATGGTTTCGGCCTGAATCAGCCATTTTCTGTGTAGACAAACAAGGGTACCATCAAGTCCCTGAAGATATTCCAAATTATGAGCGACTTCCATAGTAGTCGATTATTAGAAAAATCGAAGATTGCTTTTCCACTAGCCTTAATTTATGAGCTACGCATGGAGAGCTGTTTTGAAACTTTTTTGAGAATTTAAAGTAAATATCCTCAGCAATAGGTCAAACGAAACTACTCTACCGTCACACTTTTTGCTAAATTACGTGGCTGGTCAATCTCAGTGCCCTTTTCCTTTGCCGTGTGGTAAGCTAGTAATTGAACTGGCAGGGAATAAAGGATGGGAGTTAACATTGGATGAACTCGTGGCATCCTAAAAATCCATGTCGCAGCTTCGTGTAACTTTTCAATGCCTTTATCATCAGAAAGCAAAACAACTCGGGCTCCTCTAGCAAGAGCTTCCTTAAGATTAGATGACGTCTTTTCAAACCATTCATCATGCGGGGCAACCATAACAACAGGAACACCCCTCTCTAGCAGTGCTATTGGACCGTGTTTCATTTCGCCTGCCGCATATCCTTCAGCGTGAATGTAACTGATTTCCTTCAGCTTCAAAGCGCCTTCGAGAGCGATAGGAAAATTTACCCCTCTTCCCAAATAGATGACATCTTGCGACAAGGCTAGCTCGCTACTGGCACCTACCCAATCTAGTTCATCAGATAACACTCTTGCCAGCAAGCTTGGCAAATTTGCAAGGTTATCAGTTATTTTTTTGGCCTCTCTATCAGACAGAACACCACGCAGCTCGCCCCAATGCACCGCCATAGTCAATAATGTAATCAGTTGTGTTGTAAAAGCCTTAGTCGAAGCGACGGATATTTCCGGCCCGGCCAATGTTTTTAGTACAGTATCTGACTCACGTGCTATCGTGCTTTCGGGAACATTAACTAGACCAATAATATTTTGTCCATTTTCTTTGGCATAACGTTGCGCCATTAGAGTATCCAAGCTTTCGCCCGATTGAGAAATAAAAAGTGCGGCCCCGTTTTTAATAAGTACGGGATTCCGGTATCGAAACTCGGAAGCGATATCTACCTCGGTTGGAATTCTAGCCAAATTTTCAAACCAATATTTGGCCACCATACCAGCATAAAAACTAGTTCCAGCGGCAACTATCGTGAGTTTTGGCAACTCTGAAGGGCAAAATTTAAATTTAGGTAAAGTAATTTTTCCGGTTGTTGGGCTACAATATGATGCAAATGTATACCCGATGACTTCTGGTTGCTCATTGATCTCTTTCTCCATGTAATGAGCGTATTTTCCTTTATCAGGTGTTTTATTTGATGCATCTGTAATTTTCGAAGGTCTTTCTACGATCTCATTCTTTAGATTAAAAATCTTAGCTTCGTCTTTCGTAATGATCGCCCAATCGCCATCTTCTAAGTAACTAATTTTTCTGGACAAATGTGCCAGCGCTAAGGCGTCTGACCCCAAAAACATTTCGTCATTCCCGTAGGCAATGGCCAGTGGGGAATATTTTCTAGCAGCCAGCAATCTGTCCGGATGCTGAGCCATCATAATAAGTAACGCAAATGCTCCTTGTATTTTCGAGAGCAACGCCTGCATCATATCTTTTGGTTGCATCCCAGCTTGCAAATATGAGTTAGCTAGATGCGCCACAACCTCTGTATCAGTCTCTGTTTGCATTGTAACACCGTCATTGGCCAACTCTTCCTTCAACTGCTGGTAATTCTCTATTATTCCATTATGAACGACCGCCACTTGCCCTGATACGTGAGGATGTGCATTTTCAATACTGGGCACGCCGTGGGTAGCCCATCGCGTATGTCCAATGCCTATTGAGCCCGATATAGGTTGCTTTACTAACGCTCGTTCTAAATTGCTCAGTTTTCCCGCAGCCCTGCAACGCTCTATTTTTCTATTTTTAATCGCGGAAATACCTGCAGAGTCATAACCGCGGTATTCTAATCGTTTCAAAGAAGTCAAAATTCTTTTCGTAACACTTTGAGTACTTATGATGCCTACGATGCCACACATCTTCTATGTTTATTCTTTGGATTGTTTTTTTGCTCGAAAACGAGATGCGCCCCCTGACACCTGACGCGTTTCGATGCGAGTTAATGCAATTGAATCTTCTGGCACCGCCTTTGTAATTGTGCTTCCAGCGCCAACTATCGCACCATCACCAACTTCAACGGGTGCAACCAGTGCCACATTCGAACCTATAAATGTATTAGAACCAATTTTTGTCGTGTACTTGTGAAACCCATCATAATTACATGTTATTGTCCCTGCTCCAATATTAGTTGAGGCTCCAATCTCTGCATCACCAACATAAGCTAAATGATTAACTTTTGACCCTTCACCAATTTGTGACTTTTTCACTTCGACGAAATTTCCTATGCGAGCTTCGTTCCCAATGTCAGCTCCCTCCCTCAGCCGAGCGTACGGTCCGATGATGGAGCCATTGCCTACCTTTGCCCCTTCTATATGCGAAAAGCTCTTTATTTCACAGTTTTTACCGATATACACTCCCTTACCAAAAACGACGTGTGGATGTACTCTAGTGTCACGACCAATTTTTGTATCGTACGATAAAAATACCGTCTCAGGAGCAACAAAGCTTACACCCTTCGACATCATCTGCGATTTTAACCGAGATTGCATGATATTTTCTGCTTTAGCTAAATCTTGTTGTGTGTCTATTCCTAATGCTTCGGTTTCGTCACCTTCAACAATACTGACGTACCCACCATTTTGATTTGAAATTTCAATTATATCGGTAAGATAGTATTCGCCCTTAGAATTACTTGCCTCTAGACAATCCAAAAAACCGGGAAGCTTATGACCATCAATTGCCATAGCGCCACCATTGTATAGCTCTATAGATTGATTTATGCACCCTGCTTCAGCAGCCTCGACAATTTTTTGTAATTCACCCTGAGAATTTTGTAATAATCTACCATACGTGTTAGGTGTTGGCGCTTTGAAACCAAATACCACAACATCCGGAGGATCTTCTATATTACGGGCGTCCGTAATTTTTCTTAAAGTTCTGCTTTCAATAAGAGGATCCGCTCCGAATGTAATCAAAACAGTTCCATCAAATTGACCTAACGCCTCCACTGCAGCCTTTACAGCATCACCAGTTCCGAGAGGGTTGACTTGATAGACAACGTGGCAACCATCTAATACCGACTTAACTTCCTTCTGTTCAGGCGAAAGTACAACCACAATATCTTTTGGCTTAAGTTCCTTTGCAGACGATAATACATGCGAAATTAGCGGTAAGCCTATCAAATCATGCAAAACTTTTGGTTTACTGGACTTCATCCTAGTACCCTTGCCGGCAGCAAGAATTACAACAGCTAGCGCATTCGACATACTTTCAATTACTCACACTTGTAGAAACGAGATCGCAAAACAAAATGACACATTCATCTCACATCAGGAAATAAATATTTATTACTGAATCTTACAATCTGATAAAAACTATTTTGATTTTTAACGTGACAATGATTTATATAAAAATCATTGGTCCACAAACAATTTGCGCACATAAAATAATCATGCAAAAAAAGGATACCATCATCTTTGATCTTGATGGCACGCTTGTAGACAGCGCTCCAGATCTTCACGCATGTGCGAATCGACTTTTGAAAAGATATCACAAACCCACGATTTCACTTAAGCAAAGTCAAAAATTTATTGGGGATGGTGTTCGACAATTCGTTAAATCGGCCTGGCTTCAATCAAATAAGGAGATGGATGAAATCCGATTAACAAAACTGCAAGATGAATTTTTGCTAGATTATCAAAATCAACCAGCACAACTGAGTGAAACTTATCCAGGGGTACGTGAAACTTTAGATCAACTCTCGCATTTTGGATACAAAATGGCGGTCTGCACCAACAAACCTCAAGTAGCAGCTGAGACTCTACTAAAAAATCTTGGTTTAAGAGACTATTTTTCGCGAATAGCCGGTGGCGATTGCTATGGTGTTAAAAAACCCAACAAGTTACACTTGTTAAACTTATTGAACGATTTGGGGAAATCCGCATACTCAGCGGTCATGATTGGTGACAATGAGCATGATGCCCATACTGCAAAAGCTGCAGAGACAATATTTATTATATGCACCTACGGTTATGCCCGCATTCCTCTGAAAGATATTCATTTTGATTTTAAAATAGACAAGTTTAGTGAACTGCTCACCCTAGAAGTGTTTAGAAGATAATTTTATTGACTTCTATTTGTTTACTTCATGAAGTGCTCTTGACATTAGGGAAGACCTCTTCGGCCATTAAATGCATACAGTCGGTTGCTACCGACGCTTCCATACCAGCCCATTCCATAGAAAAAATAAAGTGATTAACGCCCAATTTTCTTTTAATAGTTAAGATTTGATCAGAAACTTCCTCGGGGGATCCAATTAAGAACCTATCACCGACCAATTCATAAAAGTCTCCGTCTAAACTCTCCCCGTCAGGAAGTTGATCACTTTGACCTGTCCCATGATACGACTGATATTTTTTTGCCAAGAATGGAGCAGCTAGTTTGATTGCTTCTTCACGTGTTGGGGCTACAAAAGCTTCCCGCCTAATCGGAAATTCTTTTGGGAATGGTTTATCAAATTTCTCTAATTCTTTTTTATAAAAGTCTACCTGTTTAGCCAATGTCTCAATGGTAGTGTGTGGATTGATATACCAACAATCTCCAAATTCTGCCGCGCGCGCAATCGCAATATTTGCATTTGCGCCAATCCAAATTGGAGGATGAGGTTTTTGAATGGGCTTTGGCCAACAAACAGCGTTATTTAGTTCGAAATGGCTACCTTTCATTTGTACACAATCTTCGGACCAGAGTCGCTTAATCGCTATAAGGTTTTCAGTAGTTCTTGCGCCGCGTTCTGTTTGCGTAGTGCCAAAAGCATTGAATTCAACTTCCCTGTAACCAATACCAACGCCAAAGATAAGCTTTCCGTTGCATAAAATGTCTAAAGTGGCTAGTTGCTCGGCTAAATCGAGGGGTTTGTGAAGCGGTAAAATAACAATACCAGCGTTCAACCTCGCCCGTTTCACTTCACCTGTCAATCTCGCGAGCAGGGGGATTTGCTGCAAGGCTTGATAATCTGGCGTTGAATAGTGGGAGCCCTTAGTTATTGAATCATATCCTAAACTGTCAGCCAGTCGAGCCTGTTCCAAAAGATCTTCAGCCATATGGGCCATATCTACGCCAAACGGATATTGACCTCTTAACATTACGCCAATGTCAATTGACATTTCTCCTCCTAATAAAACTCCTACTTAATATAACAAGAACCTTGAAACGCCAGAATTCCGTCTTGAGGTTCTTTTTTGCGTTGCTTTTGCAATAACTGCCTTGACTATGATTTATATTATTAAGGAGATTTAGGTAACCTTTTCTCCACTAATCTAGCCCAATAACTAGCACCAACCGCGATTGTTTCATCATTGAAATCATACTCTGGATGATGTAGACCGGCAGTATCGCCGTTGCCCGTCCAAATGTAGCAACCCGGCTTCTTCTGCAACATATAGGAAAAGTCTTCAGCGCCCATTGACGGTGCCGGCTTTAAATCGACAGCCTCATTAGAGCCTGCTATCTCTTTCGCTACTTCAGCACAAAACTCTGAAGCTTGTTGGGAGTTTACAGTGGCGGGGTAACCCTTGTGATAGACGAGCTCCGCTTTTGCTCCAAATGTTGATGCGACTCCATCCACGATGCGTCCAAGCCTCTCTGGAAGCGTTTCTTGTATTTGAGGATCTAGAACTCGGCAAGTCCCTCTAAGTATAATTTCGTCAGGAATAATATTAAATGCCTCACCCGCATGAAATTGTGTAACACTTACCACAAGAGATTTTTGAGGATCCATATTTCTGCTTGTAATAGTCTGCAGGGCCAATACTATATGAGACCCAACGACTACCGGGTCTACTCCCTGATGCGGCATAGCCGCATGCGACCCCCGTCCTTTAACAAAAACCTCAAAATTATCCCTAGCGGCCATAATAGGCCCAGGACAAACTGCAAATTCTCCAACTTTGATACCCGGGATATTGTGCATTCCATAGACTTCATCCACTGGGAACAACTCAAACAGGCCGTCTGCAATCATCTTTTCACCGCCACCTTTACCTTCCTCGGCAGGCTGAAATATGAATTGAACAGTACCATCAAAATTTTTAGTTTCCGCAAGATATTTTGCTGCACCTAAAAGCATTGTTGTATGACCATCGTGGCCACAAGCATGCATCACGCCAGGTTTTTTTGACGCATGCTCGAATTCGGAACGCTCCAGGATCGGCAAGGCATCCATGTCTGCTCTCAAACCTATTTTAGGCCCATTTCCCGAACCAACCGTTAGCGTAGCAACCACACCGGTACCAGCTAATCCTCTATTAACTTCAAGTCCCAATTGATTAAGCTTTTCAGCGATAAATTCAGCCGTCTGGTGTTCCTCGAAACCTAATTCAGGAAACTTATGTAATTGATGGCGCCATTCAATTAATTCTGCTTCGAATTCTGCTATCCTGTTTACAATTGGCATCGCTAGAGTGGCTCCAACTTTCTAATCAGTTGTTTTCCATCTGAAGTTCTTCCCAACGCTTGTTTGACAGCTCGAAAAGTCCAACATTTTTTTCTACATCGTAAGGAGCTTCCTTATACGTGTCGGGATCCCATTCGCTTCGAGGCGCTCCAAAAAAATCCCCGCCGTAAACGTGTAACGCACTAGTCAATTTTGAGAGTGGGTTATAGACACCGTGGATCGCGGTCTCGTCTAAAAAGCTGCAGTCTTTCGCTTCCATTACTTTTAGCCCCAATTTTGTTAGACCATCATCTGGAGATCTTCTGTAAAATGTGTTCTCTTCTCTCCCATCATAGATGCCTATCACAGCCCACATATTATGGTCGTGGGGCATTAAAGACATCTCCGGCCCCCATATCAAATTCAAAACCGTAAGATCGTCCGATCTATGCAGGGTATTTACACCAGCACGCTCTGGTTCTCCAATTGCTTTCATAAGACTGATGGGATCTGCCACTTCGCGAGCAACGATTTCTCTTACCGCACGTTGCGGATCTGTTTCCTTCATCGCCTTTCGGCAATCCAAGCAAAATTGTTCTAATTCAAACAACTTCTCACTCCTCAGTCTCAGTTTCAGTTTCAGTTTCAGTTTCAGATTTTTTCAATTAACCGCATTAGACTAAAACCTAAACACCTTTTGATACAATCTATTTATCTATTAAATGCCAGATATTTTTTACGCCGTAATGCGTCGCCGCGGCTTCTTCACTTATATACCCATCTAATACATCTTCTTTGATCGCATTTATATCGCGCTCGGACGGATCCCCAAACCCACCTGAACCCGGGACTCTGAGATGAATTTGACCGCCGTTTGGAACGTCGAAGCCACCTTTTCCAGGAGCGATGCCTTTATCACCGTTGGGAGCCTCTGTCCAAATTTTTGCGGCTATTCCGGGCTTTCCACCCGAAAGTCCAAAAGGCGCCGATTTAGTTCGTTCTAAGCAAGCTGATGCTCGTGCTTTATGATCTAGAACAGTCCAAGTTCGACTTGCTCCCAAACCACCTCTAAAGCGACCAGCTCCCCCACTATCAGTCACAAGAACATACTCATCAACTCTTACAGGAAAACTCATTTCGAGTATCTCAATTGGCGTATTCATTGTGTTAGATATACCACTGGCAATTGCATTGATGCCGTCTTTGTTGGGACGTGCTCCAAACCCTCCCTTAATAGTTTCATAACTTACGTATCGCTGTTTATTTCTCGGGTCTTCCCCTCCAAACGTAACAACTGCCGAAGTACCTTGACTGCATGCCATTGTGTTGTTGGGCCAAAACTCTGCGACGGCCCCAAAGGTCATATCACAAACGCGGTGCGAAATTTCATGGTTAGCGTAGACAACAGGCGATGGAAACTCAGCATTCAAGACGCACCCTTTTGGCGCACTAACGGTTATTGTCCTCCAACAACCAGAGTTAGGGGGGATCAATCCATCCGGATCTATTATTGTTTTAAGAGCACAGAAAACACCAGAGGCAGTAACAGAAAGGGGTGCATTCATAGGACCGGCTACAGCATTGTCGGTGCCAGAAAAATCCACCGATATATGCTCTCCTGTCTTTTCAACTGTCATTTTAATTTGAAATGTTTGGTCTTCTGCGTCTCCTTCTTCAATAACCCCATCTCCATCGCAAAAATCTTCGAATGTTGAGTTGCCATCGGGAAGCCGTGCCAAAAGCGTACGCATCATTTTCTCTGAATAGTTCAGGACTTCGGCCATAGTTGTAACTAAGACGTCGACACCGTATTTATCCGCCAACGCTCCGAGACGTTCTGTTGCCCTCCGATTAGCGGCAATCTGAGCACCTAGGTCTCCCCTTCTTTCATCTGGTGTTCTCACATTGGCAAAAATGATGGCGTCTACATCTTTATTGAGCAATCCTTTAGAGTAGAGTTTAACCGGTGGCAGCCTGAGCCCTTCACCATATATTTCAGTAACAGCGCCATAACTGCCGGGTGAAGCACTACCCACGTCCGGCCAGTGTGCTCTGATGCAAGCAAACCCAATCAGTTTATCCTTGTAAAATGCAGGTGAAACCACATTCACATCTGGCAAGTGGCTTCCGCCAAAATATGGGTCATTATGGATAAAAACATCGCCTTCTTCAAAAGTTTCGAAGGCAGAAACGACAGCCTTTACTGCGTCAGGCATAGAACCTAAATGAATAGGCAGATCGGGCCCTTGAGCAACCATCTGCCCAGATATATCAAAAATACCGCACGAATAATCACCCGCAACTTTCAATATCGGAGAGTAGGCAGTTTTAGCTAAAACTACCTTCATCTCTTCTGCCGCAGCGTACAAACTATTTTTAATGACAACAAAAGTGGCAGGGTCTGAAAAAGCTTGATCCTCTCTCTTATTAACCATTTAATTGAACCTCGCAAAGGAAAGTATAATAAAACCATTGGTGTCCATTAGTGCAGTCCAATCTGGCGGAATTACAAGAGTTGATTCTAATGACTCAACTATGGCAGGGCCCTCTATAGTTGTTCCAAGTTGAATGTTTGCTCTATCAAAGACCGCCGTTGTAATTTTCCCAGTTTTTTCAAACCATACTTCTCTGAACCGTTTTTTAGTCGTAACTGCCGAATCCGTTTTTGTGCTTTGCTGTATTTTTAATTCAGGGAGTTTTGCCTTTGCAGAAAGACGCAATGTAACTATTTGTATCCGCTCCTCTTTATTGGCATGCCCATAAGTGGTCGCATGTTTTTCATGGAACAGCTCGGGCAGAGCAGAAAAGTTTTGAGACGTGATTGGATTAGATACGTCAATGTTCAATTCGTATGCCTGTCTAACATATCGAACATCCATGCTTCGTCTTAAAATCCAGTTTTCTTCAGAAACATTAGTTTTGGAAAGCATCTCTCTCGCGCTTTTTTCTAATTCTATATAGCTTGCTTCAAGAGTATTGGGCTCTGTCTCATCTAATATTGAAAACAAAGTTTTCCCATAATCGCGACTTATATCTGAACCAATTAATCCTAGAGCCGAGAATGCCCCAGGGATTGGAGGAACTACAACCTCTTTTATTTGTAATTCTTCTGCAAGGGCGGCCGCGTGCAGAGGACCCGCCCCCCCGAAACAAATTAGCGCGAATTCTCGTGCGTCATGTCCTCTCTCAACAGAAACTATTCTGAGTGCTTCACTCATTGAATTGTTTACGATCTGGATTATCGACGAAGCTGCTTGTTCGATTGAAACATCTAAAGGATCGGCGATCTTTTCCTTAATTGCCTGCTCCGCTTTTGAAAAATCGATTAAGAGGTCTCCGCCCAAAAGAGTAGTTGAGTCAAGCCTGCCAAGAATAAGATTGGCATCTGTAACTGTTGGCTCTGAACCACCTCTATCGTAGCAAACTGGTCCGGGTACTGCCCCAGCACTTTTTGGGCCTACCCTAAGTGATCCAGCCGGGTCCATCCAGGCAATGCTTCCACCACCTGCGCTCACTTCAGCTAAATCTATAACAGGGACTCTTATGGGGTGCCCCGTTCCATGCAACCATCGGCTCCCACTTCCCTCGCCCCCAACCTCATATTCGGGCGTTGTTTCAATAATCCCGTCTTGTATGAGGCTAGCCTTGGCGGTTGTCCCTCCCATATCGAATGATAAGAGTTTTGATCTATCAATTTGTTTGCCAGCAAGAGCAGCAGCTATAACTCCTGCAGCAGGGCCCGACTCAGCGGCCATTGCTGGCATCTTTAAACTTTCCTCAATCTCAAATAAACCACCTCCAGATCCCATAATGTATGGTGCTGGAAGTCCTTTACTGGTTATAGCGCCTTTTAGACGTTGCAGATACGATGAAAGAATTGGGCCAACGTAAGCGCAAATCGCAGTGGTACTGGTACGCTCAAACTCCCTGATTTCTGGCAACACTTCAGAGGATAAAAAGATTGGTATACCGGGTAATGCCGCCCGTAAACGTCGACCTAATAATGCCTCGTGCTCGTCATTTAGAAAGGAGAAGAGAAGCGAAATAGCAATCGCTTCAACTTTAGATGCTTTGAGTTTAACAACCAGTTCAGCAATTTCATCTTCAGCTAACGGAATAACAACCTCTCCATTAGCTCCAATTCTTTCAGTAACCTCTAGGCGGTTGCGCCGTTGTACCAATGTAGAAGGCGGGTCTTGGAATAGATCATACAAATCTGCCCTGGCAGATCTTCTTAGTTCCAGAACGTCGCGAAAGCCTCGAGAAGCAATCAAACCAACCTTCGCTCCTTTTTCTTCTAGAATAGCGTTTGTAACAACGGTTGTTGCATGTGCTAACAAATTTACTCTATCTACTTCTATATCGAATTTACTAAGCGCTTGTTCCAAAGCTGTTAGTACCGCCTGTCCAAAATTGCCTGGCGTTGATGAAACCTTTGTGACCCCAATAGTACCATCTTTTTCATTTACCACTGCAACATCAGTGAACGTACCTCCAATATCAACACCAATTCGCCAGCTCATTTTGGCCTCCTAAAAAAATATGTTCGCTTTCTAATTTCATATGGTGTTATACGAAAAATTAATCTGTGCTTTCCGACGAGAGAAGACCCTTTTCTGTCAGAAATTCTTCCGCCACTTTGATTGCGTCTAGCGTGGCCGGAATCCCGCAATATGGCACCGTGTGCAGTAAAGTTTCCCTGATTTCCTCGACAGTACAACCATTATTGATTGCACTTTGTAAATGAAGAGAAAGTTCGTGAGGCCTATTTAAAGCTGTTAACATGGCCAAGCAGAGCATACTTCTAAATTTCTTCTCAAGCCCCGGACGACTCCATACCATGCCGAAAGCTGCTGTTTCTGAAAATTCCCTTAAAGGCCCATTGAAAGAATTTGTACCTTTGTCACGTGCTTCAAGATAATCCGCACCCAAAACGTCCGCCAAAATCTTTCGTCCGTTTTCTCTCGTAGACATTTATTTAAACTCCCAGTTAGATAAGAAAGATCTCTAGTCTGCCTGTTTAATTTAAAAAGGTCGACATCGACATTCCTATTTTCTGATAGAGGTTAACATCATCAGACATCTGAACAATAGGATTTAATACACAGAGACGATATTTTCCTTGCTGAAAGAAATATGGGTGATAGCTTTTTCTCTCTTAGAACATCTACCAACAATTCTAGAAATCTTGAAAAATGATACTTTGCCATGGTGAAACAGAAAGACACATCAACGGATAATATCAATGGCATCTATTGTATTTTAATAGGGATGTTAGTTGTAACACTGCAAGATTGCACGGTTAAATGGCTTAGTCCAGACTATGCCCTGCATCAAATAATGCTTATAAGAAGCATTATAGCGATACTTATAATCTTTTTTATCATCAAGTGGGAAGGTGGGTTTCAACTTCTTAAAACTAGACATCTAAGCTGGCACTTATTAAGAGCGGGTTTATTGATTGTAGCAAATTTATCACTATTCATGGCGGTTGCAGCGATGCCATATGCAGAAGCAATAGCCATCTTTTTTGTGGCCCCTTTATTTATCACCCTTCTATCCATACCTATTTTAGGTGAACAGGTGGGACTCCGCCGTTGGGCCGCCATCATTATTGGTCTTGCTGGAGTAGTGTTAATGATACAACCCGGCCGGGCAGTTTTCGACTGGTCAAGTCTCTTACCACTGGCTGCCGCCCTTTCGTATGCCTCTATGCAAACGATTACTAGAAAGATCGGTAAGACCGATAAAGCTTCGACCATGGGTTTTTACATGCAGGCAACAATGATAGTTACGAGCATAGTAATCGGCATCTTGATCGGTGATGGCAGGTTTTCCGGTTCGGGTCACTCCAGTCTTGAATTTCTTCTAAGGGCCTGGGTGGTTCCTAAAACAGAACATCTCTGGATCCTTTTATCGTGCGGCCTACTGAGTGGTATTGGAAGCTATCTTCTAAGCCAATCCTATCGCCTTGGACAAGCAACCTTGATTGCCCCGTTTGAGTACACCGCACTTCCGCTTTCAGTCGTTTTGGGTTTCATTATATGGAATGAAATCCCAACTTTTCACGGCGCTATCGGAATGTTACTTATTATTGGAGCCGGCCTATATACGCTTTATCGGGAACGATCACTTAGCCAAGCAAATATCGTAAGCAATGCTTAAACCCACATCCGAAAAAAACTTCATTCCGCCAGGATCTTTATTGTAATTTCAACTTCTACAGGGATATTAAAGGGTAACGAACTCATTCCCACTGCCGAACGAGCACCTCGGCCCTTCTCTCCAAAAACGTCAATAAATAAGTTAGAAAATCCATCGATTACCCGAGGATGTTCCGTAAATCCTGGGGCCGCGTTTACCATGCCAAATGTCCTGACGACTTGCTCAACCCTATCTAGTGACACAATAGCATCCTGAAGCGCAACTAGAGTGTATAGGCCAACATTTCGAGCCGCTAAGATGGCTTCATCTACAGATAAGTCCGTTGGGACCTGTCCAGTTAATGGCTTACCATCATTGTCACGCGGGCCTTGACCGGATAAGTGAGCATAACCATCCAAAATCACCGCTTTTGCATAAGCACCAGCCGGGGGCGAAGACTTCGGCAAGATAATTTTTAGTTCTTCTAAACGTTTTTCTATATTCATGGAATCTTCCGATATTAGGGATGCATTTTTGCACTTTTAAAAATTTTATCGACTAATTTTTTCTCTTCTCTTAGTCCCAAACCAACAATAGGCAGATCTTCTGACTTTCTTTTTTTTACGGTTGCACGATTCGCATTGTCATGTCCTGTCTCAAACATGTCTTCTATGTATAAACAGAACTTTACTCCGCGTTCCAGCCCCCTTCGGTGGATTGTTTTCATTTTAATATCGTCACAAGTCAACACTATTACAGGCTGAATTAGTAGGGGTGCGTATTTGACCGCTGAAGCATCCTCATATTCATCACCCAGCAAAGCGCCATGCTGTCCTGTAATGCCAGAAGTTATGAACGCTGTAACATTCAACTTTTGCCAAACAGCTAAATCATCCCGAACAGCAATTGCTATTTTTGTATCAAATTCCATTATTGCGAAGCCATTAAGCATTGACTCATTTTATTACCGACTGGAAGAATATTAAAAAGATATAGCGGAATTATTTCAAGTTAAATTTCATCAGGCATTATTAGACTTGTAATTTTTTTTGGATAAACATTCAGTGCGCGGAAGGTTTTCTAATGGGTAACCCTCTATTTAACAAAAACCGGCTGAAACTTGGCGTAATGGCATTTAATTGTTCTCACGGTTCAACCGTAACTACAGCCGAAAACAGCTGGCGCATGACATGGGCAGAAAATAAACAGCTCGCACAAATAGTAGATGGCTCAGGGATGGAGGTTTTGCTTCCGGTCGGCAGATGGAAAGGTTACGGAGGGGAAACCAACTTTAACAATAAAACCTTTGAAAGCTTCACTTGGGCATCGGGTATAAGCGCTGTAACGGAACATTGCGCCGTGTTCGCGACGATACATGCCCCTCTAATACATCCTGTTGCAGCCGCTAAAATGGCTGCAACAGCGGATCATATTAGTAATGGTCGATTTGCACTTAATGTGGTTGCTGGGTGGTTCAAAAACGAATTTGAAATGTTCGATACACAATGGCGTGATCATAAGAACAGATATAAGTATCTTGAAGAGTGGACGCTATTATTAAAGCGTCTTTGGCAAGAAGACGAAGCATTTGATTTTGAGGGTGACTTTTTTCAAGGCAAATCGCTTTGGAGCCAACCTAAGCCGCTACAAACCCCCTACCCTCCTATAATGAATGCTGGATCATCGCCGAACGGGCAACTGTTTTCAGCCAAACATGCAAACATGAATTTCGTGATGCTAAAACAAAAGAGCCGCGATAGCGACGCTGCCCAAATTAGCCATCTTAAGAACCTTGCATTAGATTTAAAGAGATCGTCGCAATGTTGGATCCATGGATATGTTGTATGCAGGGAAACAGAACAGGAAGCAAAGGAGTACCTTAACCATTATGTGATTGAGAAAGGTGACAATGTAGCGGTGAGTAATATGCTTGATATTTTTGGAATTGAGTCGCTAACACTCGACGAGTCTGTTCTCAATGAATTTAAGTTCCATTTCAAGGCCGGACATGGAGGTTATCCACTTGTTGGCACCCCAGATCAAATTGTTTCAAAAATGCAAGACCTTTCATCTATGGGGGTAGATGGCATACTATTATCCTGGTTAGATTATATCGATGAAGCCCGTTACTGGATCGAAAATGTATTGCCAAGATTAGAGCAGGCTGGATTGCGTGCCCCCTTCACGCCTCCTCTTCTATGAACACTTTCTTTTGTCCTAAATGGGGACTATTTTTTTTAATTATTGTTTGGTTCTGTTGGGGTTTCAGCTATCCGGCGACCAAAATTACGCTCCGCGGTTTCGATGTTTGGACAGGCCGTCTAATTATCATGGCTGCCGGCGGATTTCTTCTTTTATGTTTAGCCAAGCTTAATAAGGAACATATACAAGTACGACGTGATGATTGGTGGGACCTAATATTGGCGTCAATCTTCAACATGACAATTTTTCAATTGGGAATGACTTTGGGCGTGCATTTTTTCAGTGCAGGCCGGACTGTCGTAATCGTCTATACAATGCCACTTTGGGCAATGCTATTTGCTTGGATTTTATTAAAAGAAATCCCAAGCCGACGACAGCTATACGGTCTAGGACTGGGTCTATTCGGATTATTTTTCTTAATGGGGCAAGATTTCAAAGATTTACCCCATGCATATTTAGGGGCGACTTGCACACTTGTAGGTGCAGTCTCTTTCGGCCTAGGCACGGTTTGGATGAAGCGCAAGAAATGGCGGAACAATCCGACTGTTATCGCAGGATGGCAGTTAGTTTTGGGTTCCTTACCCGTTGTTCCCTTTTGGTTTTTTCTTGGAGAGGAAACAAATTGGAACGAGCTAACACCAGATATTTGGACAAGTTTCTTGTTCCTCATTTTAATAGCGAACGTTCTTGCTTATTTTGCTTGGTTTAGAGTTTTGTCAATCTTTCCAGCTTCAATATCAGGACTTGGGACACTTGCAGTACCTATCGTTGGCCTTTTGGCAAGTTATTTAATATTGAATGAAATTCTGGGTTGGCATGAGATAATAGCTGCTACTTTAATTGTTTCAGCTCTTTTTTTTACCCTCAGAAAGACTTAATACACAATACATTACTGAAACAAGGGCCATCAAGAGATCTACTATATGATTGCCGGAAGCTAACTAACAATTCGTGTTCTATGTTCAGTCTAATAGCAGTATCTTATTTTATTTAAATAAATAGGGGATAAGAGATGATCAACGATCGATTGCGTTTTGGTATTTTTTTAGCTCCATTTCACGCTCTAAATGAAAACCCAACAAATGCTTTAGACCGAGACTTTGAACTTATAGAGCATCTCGATAGGCTAGGCTATGACGAGGCTTGGATTGGAGAACATCATTCTGGTGGTTTCGAGATTATCGCCTCACCCGAAGTATTTATGGCCGCCGCTTTTGAACGCACTAAAAATATTAGAATAGGAACGGGAGTCGTATCTTTACCATATCATCATCCCTTCATGGCAGTTGATAGGATGATCCAGTTAGATCATCAATCAAAGGGCAGGGCTATGTTTGGAGTTGGACCAGGTGCCTTGGTTGGAGATGCGTTTCGGATGGGAATCGATCCCTCCACCCAAAGAGATCGTATGAATGAAGCCCTAGATGTGATCCTACCTTTGCTGAGGGGTGAAATCGTATCGAAGAAAACGGACTGGTTTGAAGTTCGTGAGGCTCAAATACAACTACCTTGCTATACCCAACCTCACATCGAAATGGCAGTAGCCTGCGCACGCTCACCTTCTGGGGCTTTAGCCGCAGGTAAACACGGTCTCGGAATGCTATCAATTGGGGGAACATCAGATGATGCGCTCACTCATCATGCTAGCAATTGGAAAATTTGTGAAGAGACAGCCACAGCAAATAAAAAACATGTTGATCGTAAAAATTGGCGAGTCGTAACGCTAGCTCATATTGCAGAGACTAGAGAACAGGCGCTGGAAAATGTTAAATTTGGCATTGAGCAATTTGCAAAATATTTTCGTGAGATTGCTACATTTCCAATCGTACCGGACAATATTCATAATGCCGCTGAATATCTAATGGAAAACAACATGGCGTGCATTGGCACGCCCGATGACGCAATTAAATACATCGAAAAACTACAGAAAGGCACCGGGGGGTTTGGAGCTTATATGGAGTTAGCTCATAACTGGGCTGACTGGCAAGCTACAAAGCGTCATTATGAGTTAATGTCTCGCTATGTTGCTCCGCATTTTCAGGGGCTCAATGCACTGCGTCAGGCAAGTTATGATTATAGCTTTGAGAATAGAGATGTTTTTGTAGGAAAAGCCGCAGCTGCTGTACAAGAAGCTATTGATACACATGAAAAAGCGAGTAGCAAAGGGAATATAGCAGCAGAGTAAATCCGTGAAATGAGCTATGAATAATTTATCTCTAAACTGGGCGCGTTCCCTGAAGGAGAATGCGTTGATGCTCCCGTCTTTGACCAACAGGAAAATCAACATTTACGGAATGCAGGAGACATCGGTTATCCCACAATAATAAATCACCCCTCCGCCAATTATGTTCATATTGAAAATCCTTTTTGATCAACCACGCATAAAGGACATCTAATATCGCATCACTCTCTTTTCGGGACTTCCCCCTTATATGATCAGTTCTGTTCGGATTAAGATAAATAGCTTGGCGCCCTGTTTCCTCGTGCGTTCTTATAAGCGGATGCACCACATCATTTGTTTTCTGCTGTTCCTCAGCGGTTAATTTTTGTGCTCTAGCTGCGGCCCTAACTGTGTCATAACAATGTGTGGCTTCTAACTTTGCAACGTTGTTTTTTACAGCTTCAGGCATTCTCTCGTAAGCGAGACGCGTGTTTATAAATCTTGTTTGTCCTCCTTTATCTGGTACATGTAAAGCTTGAAGGAGTGTTGCCTTTGCTGGTTTTTCAAAATACGAGTCATCGGTGTGCCAGCCGGACAACCTCAATTTTGCGAGGTCTTTGGGTTTGTCATGCCGCGTTTTATAGGTGCTATTCAGGATTGATACTTCTGGAAAATTATTGTCTTGCAGATTTGAAAGAAGTTGAAGCTGTGGTGTACCAAAAACTCTCGCGAAAACTAAAAATTTTTCCACCGACAAAGGACGGCTCTCAAAACAAAGCAAATGATATTGTAAAAAAGCCGCTTTCAACGCATTTTCGGCAGTATCCGAGATGGGCTGGCTTAGGTCTAAGCCAGTTACTCTAGCTCCCATAACACTTGATACCGGTTTTATATCAAATGGCATATTTCTGAAATCTTCCTTTAAAATCGTACACGTAATAAAAATTTTTCAAACGATACTTCGACCACGGCGTCTCTTACTCTCTTGATACTTTAACGTCCAATAATATCCAGCTAAACCAGAAAATATAGCCCAGGGAATGCAACCAATAAAAAGAGGTATTCCCCATAATGATATCATCGCTACCATTATGTCCCAGGCAGCCGTTACGCCACCACCGCCAATAGAAAGTATATCTTCAAGCCTCTTAGCGAATTCATCAAATCCAAGAAATTCTTCCCACCGCCCCAGCATTAATCTGCCTGTTATTAAGAAAACGTAATAAACAATAGGAACGGTAAAAATATTAGTCACCCATGTCCATGCCAAAGCGGCTATGAGGTTGAACCTCCACTTGGGTAAAACTAGTTTTTGAAATGCCCAAAACGCTCCCACTAGTGCCATTTGAATACCCACGAACGGGTTGATTGCAGACACTAAACCAACCGCCACACCGCGAGCCGTTTCAACAGGGGGCACATTGCTTCGTAATATAGGAACCAAAAGTCTATATTTTAAAATACGAGACAGTTTTTTTAACATTGGCTAATCAAAGTATTAATTGAACTATGGGTACACTCGATAATTACAAATTACACCAATATTTGTAAGAAATTTTTTCAATGCTCCATGGTTGCCATGTGTTTATTTTAAAAAACTTAGACTTTAAATTCTTGCACTCTCAAAAAATACAAATGGTTAATCTTCTAAAAAATTACGCATTATCGTCTTTGTATCTAATGACTTCGGCATTTTGCTGGCTCTTCGTAAAGAGCGTAATTCTCACAATTCTTTCCAAAAAAATCTGCTATAAATTGTATTGGTGGCTTATCGTAAACATACTCTGATGCCACGTAAGCTGCAGCGGAAAATGGGTTGGCCAGACCTGAGCAACCAGAAAGTAACATTAAGCTTATAAGTATTACTAAACGAAACATAAATTCTCCTCCTTTTTAAAATTTTTAGCTCCAACAGGGCCTTTACAAGACTCACTGAAGCAATTTCTGGGCCAACTGGCACGCATATTGCTTAATACCTCTCGTCCAGTTTTAACACAACTCGACTAAGGTTTGTAATTGACGAAGACTTTAAAGGACGGATGGATTATGGGATTTACTTGGAGTGTAAGAGAACTAAGGATTTTAGAGGATCCAAATTTTATCGATCGTTTAGGACATTATATTCACGGCCAACAATCAAAAGATTACCGGTTTGCCATGGATGTTATGGGTTACAAGGCAATGTACTATAGCAAGGAATTTGAAGAATTAGTGAAGAGTGAGAGTACCATCTCCAAACTTAAAACAGAGGTTCAACAGGTTTGTCGAGGCGCATTTTCAAAGCTTGGCGCGGAATCTTGGGAAGTGAGCTTTAAAGCCGAAGCATTGATTAGAAATGAGCTAGACCCAAAAACACATTTACCAATAGGGAAAATTGATTACGCTACTGATCTAATTTATTCAAATACGATATTGTATTCAGTATCAGAAAACGGCGATGTATTGTTCCTAGATTGGTTAAAAACGCAGGGATTGATAACAAAACCTGATTTTTCAAGCGATGTTTTATCAAAAACAGAATCAGAGTTTGCGCTTGCGTTTTAGGCTAATATATTCTTTCAGAGTTTTCAAAATTCCTTTTTGATTCTCTTCCTGCAAACGCTTGTGCTTTGAGGGGATTTTCAAAGCAAATCGGTTATGGGAACTGAATAAAGCACTAAAATTGATTCTTCACCAGGGTTCCGCTCATTCAAACCCGCATTGGAAATATGATGGAAGGTTATGCCAAGTCTACTATAGTCTGATAGTCGTACTGAAAAAGTGATGCCGGATCTAAATTCTAGTGGATTACCTAAATCCTTACCATCGCCATTACCATAAAGCCCAGCTCCAAAGTTTGGTGTGACAACGAAGTTGTTACCAAAAAATAGATCCAATCCTATCCCACTGTAAACATAACTTCCCGAGTTAGCTGTTCCACTAAATCCTATAAAAGGCGTGAAAATCCCAATCTTCTGTCTTTCTGGAAAAATATACTCCAACCTGAACTCAGCCGTTGTTTCATCGTCAAAGATGTCAAAAGCTCCCACTCCAATCGTAAAAAGACTAGGTTCTTGTGCTAATACTGAAGACGTATTCACAGGTTGAAGCGTAAGCATTAGAAATAATAAAGACCCTTTATAAGTATTGATGACTTTCTGCAGTAAAGTAGCCATCCTATTTCTCTCCCAACCTAAGTTAAGCCGACACAACCTTTTTCATCATTTCAGTTGCTAAAACCAACTCTCGCTTTATCCCGGGTTCGAGCGCTGAATGGCCAGCATCTGAGATGACCTTGTACTGAGCGCCCGGCCAATTACACGCTAATATATTCGCGGATATAATTGGACATACAACATCGTATCTACCTTGAATAATCGTGGCTGGTTTATTCTGAATACAAGCTAAATTTTTAATGATTTCGTTTTCCGATAAAAAATTTTTATTTACAAAATAATGTGTCTCCAATCTGGCTAAAGATAATTGATCCTCATTATCGGAGAAATTAAGCGACGAGCTATCAGCTGGTCTCAAAGTGGAGCATGACTGTTCATAGAGACTCCAAGCGCGAGCAGCTTCAGACTGTACAACCGGATCCGTGTGCTGTAATCGCTCTAGGTAGGACAATAGCGGATCTTTTTGCTCCTTCTTGCTCAGGATGCTCAGAAATCTTTGCTTTGCCTCGGGGAAAAAATTACCCATTCCATTAATAAACCAGTCTATCTCACGTTGTTCACCGAGAAAAATTCCTCTCAATATAAAGCCGAGACAACGTTCTGGATACGTTTCTCCATAAACTAAACCCAATGTACTTCCCCAAGAGCCTCCAAAAACGAGCCAACGTTTTATCGCTAGAAAATTTCGTAGTTTCTCGATATCACTTACCAAATCTTGTGTTGTATTTTCTCTAATTTCTGCTCTTGGTCGTGATTTTCCCGCGCCTCTTTGGTCAAAAAGAATGACCCGATAGAAATTTGGATCAAAGAAACGACGATGTATTGGGGCAATACCCGCACCGGGGCCACCATGTAGAAAAAGTACCGGGACCCCGCAGGGGTTACCTATCTCCTCCCAGTAAATTTCATGGAGTCCGGAGACACTTAAAAAACCAGATGTTCTGGGCTCAGTAGCAGGGTAAAGTTCTGCCAATGCCAATGTGGGTTCCTTTTTTAGACTCTAAACATAAGTTTGGGATTTATGAATAACCCTCAATAATTTGAAATAAGCGATGAGATAGCACGGTTTCAATCGGAAATAAATTGGTAAGTGCCATAATCAACCAAATCTTACGTTGCTATTCTCCTTCTTCTTCAAAATCATCTTCGGTTTCTATATCGGCAACATCGTCTAGCGTTTTATTGATATTCATCAACTTTTCGAGTCGGGATATTGCTGTTTCTTCATCAATTTTTTCTATAGCCGCAAATTCTCGGGCTAAGCGGTCTAACGCTGCTTGATACATCTGCCTCTCACTGTAAGATTGCTCTGCCTGGGAAGAATTCCTTCTTAGATCTCTTACAACCTCAGCTATCGACACAGGGTCTCCCGAATTGATTTTAG
Organism: Rhodospirillaceae bacterium; assembly: GCA_002690995.1. Taxonomy (GTDB): domain Bacteria; phylum Pseudomonadota; class Alphaproteobacteria; order Thalassobaculales; family Thalassobaculaceae. The sequence goes on along the minus strand of NZGS01000068.1, from coordinate 48,641 downwards.
CCTCATACTCCTGAGCCCGCCTCGACCACATTGTCCGACGCACTCTTGCTCTACCCTTCAGTTTCACTAACGCGAGGGCCATTTGTTTTTTAGAACTCAAGGGGCGCAAGCCCGACTCCTGAGCCTTAGATAAGGGAATCCTTAGCGTCATTCTGTCATGTTCAAAATCAATGACTAGAAGATCTAGTTCTGTACCCGCAATTTCTTGCTTTTCAGTTCCCAAAACTTTCCCCACGCCATGCGTAGGATAGACTACGAAATCTTCTGTTTTAAAATCACTACTTTTAGCCATGCCTACGTTCCTTTTGTAACACTTCGCCATCAGAACTTTAACGTACCGATCAACCAATTAATTCTCACAAATCTAAAACAGAAAATTATGTTTAGGTTTTTAAACCCACAAGTACCTTTTAGTTTATGGGGTCTTCCTTTGCCTATTATCGATAATCGCCTACGGGGCAAAGACCATAGCACACTTTTCACTAAAAAAGTAGGGGTGATTTCTTCCTAATTAAGTATAACCGCCCAAAAGTAAGTAGTATCTGACTCAATTACCTTCGCCCGGTTTTTCACTGAAGTATTTTTTGAATTTGTCTGCAACGCCCTCAAACGATGAAGCATCAGCGCTATGCTCTATCATTCGCGTAATGTTCGGCCACTCCTCGGCATACTTACGGTTGTGCTCCACCCAATCTTCTGCACCAGGTTCTGTGTCGGGCAGAATTGCCTCTACAGGACATTCCGGCTCACATACGCCGCAATCAATACATTCGTCGGGATGGATTACCAGCATGTTTTCACCTTCATAAAAACAGTCGACTGGGCACACTTCAACACAGTCAGTATATTTACATTTAATACAATTTTCATTAACGATATAAGGCATTTATCAATTTCCCAGATCCGTCAGAATCTGCCCCAGCTATTTATAGAACAAGTTACACCTGCAGCCCAAGCTTATGCATCGCGCGTTTTTTTGCTTCACCGCTATCACGATCGTCCACATAAAGAAGTCCGGCTAACCTTCTCATGAGTGTCGCCTCAAAATCGTGAAGAAAGCCATCCGCATAAACCACTTCCCAGATCATTTCAATCAATTTTAACCTTTCGTCGGCGTCGAAGTTGTCTCTAAGATCTTTCGTGTAACGATAAAGATCGTTACTTGTATCTAGGTCGTCTGTTGCTGCCTTTAGTATTTCATCGGCTTCTCCAGGGGAAATTTCGAATCTCTTCATCATTAAATCGCGCAAGGCCTTCTCTTCAACTTTATCGAGGGTTCCATCGAGCCATGCTGCTCTCGTCATCAAAGCTGCGCAAGCCAACGCGCCTTCTTGATCGACGGAAAAATTTTCATTCTCGTTTTCTTTCCTCAAGCTCATTAATTTTCCAAGTGCGGCCAACATAATTTGTCCTTTTTTTGATTTCTTTGGTACTGTCCTGATTTCTTTATTTAAGTTAAAAGAGTGTAATGTCTAGCAAATCAGCCCTTCCAGATAATCTCCTTTGCAAAAAAACGCAAGCTGCAGAGAGCAATAAAAATGCTATTTTAGAAGTTTTAAAAAAAGAACTTTCTATAAATGCAACTGTACTAGAAATCGGAAGTGGTACTGGCCAACACGCAGCAACTTTTTGCACTTATCTCCCAACTATTGACTGGATACCAAGTGATTGCAACAGAGAATCCTTTGAAAGTATAACTTCTTGGAAAAAAGTTGTAAGTGCCGAAAACATGGAACCTCCGAGATTAATAGATGCAGCATCACCAAACTGGAACATCGGCGATGTAAATCGAATTTCTGCTATTGTAGCCATCAATGTAATTCATATTTCTAGCTTTGATGTTACTTTGGGTATCTTGAATGGTGCTAATAAATATTTAGACAAGGGGGGGATTTTATATTTTTATGGACCTTTTTTTCAGAAAAATGTTGAAGCAAAGGAGAGTAATAAAGTCTTCGATCAATACTTGCGAAATCAAAATGGGTGTTGGGGCATCCGAACATTAGATGAAATAGAAGTCTTAGCAAAAGATCGTAGCTTGCGTTTGTATAACATAATTCAAATGCCTAAAAATAATTTATCAGTAATTTTCCAGAAAAATTAATAGAAAACTTTCACGAGCAGTGACTATGCAACAAGTTGCCTGATTTTTGATAAAAAGTGTTCTAACTCTTCTTCCGAGTTGTAGTAGTGTATGCTGGCACGGACAACGGCCTCAATTCCTCTTTCCATAAAGCTAAGCCGCGAACCAGAGCCACTTGAGACAGAGACGTTTATCTTCCTCCGTGCCAGCTCTGATTTTATAGTCGCGGCATCCAGCGCTTCATGCCTGAACGTAACAATCCCGCATTTTAATCTACCTTGGTCAGTCACCTCTAGTTGAGGAATTTCCTGCAACCCCCCTCTTAATTTATCTGCCATTTTAAATATTCGTTGCTGAATTTTAGGCAGACCAAAATCCATGGCATATTCTATTGCTCTTCCAAATGCCGCTTGGCCTGCAAAATATCGCTCCCAGTTTTCAAATTTTCTGGCATCTCGACGTAAAAAATATGTCTTTTCGTCAAGTAAGTTTGCCGCAAACTGATCAATTAGTGGTGGCTCCAACCGCTCAATCCAATCTTGCTTTACATACAAAAAGCCAGTACCACGCGGCCCTCTCAAGAATTTTCTACCGGTTGCGGAAAGAAAATCACAGCCAATATCTGCAACATTAACGCTCATCTGCCCAACCGACTGACATGCATCCAATAAATACGGCACGCCATATTCATTCGCGATCGCGCCAATTTCACTTGCTGGGTTTACTAGACCTCCCCCTGTCGGAATATGGCTCATGGAAATTAATTTCGTTTTCTTGTTTATTAGCTTTCTAAGCTGATCTGTATCGGGTTCCCCATCATCATTATTTTCCAGGATAACAAGTTCAGCGCCAGTTTGCTTTGCTCTATGTAGGTAAGCTATTACATTGCTACCATACTCTGACCTTACAGTAATAATCTGATCTCCGGCCTTGAGAGGAATTGAATAAAAAATCATATCCCATGCCCGGGTAGCATTTTCCACAAACGCAATTTCTTTTGGCTTCGCGTTAATTAATTCAGCGACCCGCACGTAAAAATTCTCGAGCTCCATGTTCCGCAAAGCAGCGGTCTCATAACCACCTTTCATTTCCTCTTCTTGCAAAAACTCATAAAGATAGTCCGCTACAGGGGCAGCCATCAAAGATGAACCTGCGTTATTAAAATGAGTAACGTACTCGCATCCTCGCGTTTCATTGCGCGCTCTTTGGATTTCTCTTTTATTCATTAATGTTCTCATTTTCCATTTAGGAATTTCGAAAAAGTGATAAGGAGATACCTATTATTACTGCCGGCATAGAGATAATTAAAAAAGCAAAGCCATAGCCTCCTACCCAATATCCCAAGCCGAACAGTAAAGGAAAGATGATTTGGCCAATAGCACCAAAAGCTAAAACTCCACCTGTGATTCGCCCAGCTTCTCCGACCGGTGCAAGCCGAGCGACCTCAGCTAACAAAACTCCATGCCACGAAAGAACAGAGAGACTTACACTGCAATTCACAAGCAAACAAGCAGTTCTGCTCCAATCCGCCTGTAAGGACCCCATAAAACTTATCGAACATGCCATAACCAATGCCAATAATCCCATCAATAATCTTGGCTTAACCAATGTGCTTCCAATCCAACCCCAAAGTATCCGTCCCGGTATGGCAAGAACGGTGGCCATGCCTACAATTTTTCCGGCCTCTTCCAGACTATAGGCAAGGTCTTCGAATAGGTACGTTATTGTGAACCCCATATATATTGACTGCATTCCAACAAAACTAAAAGCTACTAAGCCCAGCACTCTCCTTTCACCATGGTTAAGCACATCGCAGAGGTTATCTTTAAAGTCTTTAAGTCTCGGACGCGCGTTTTCGTCTCTATCTTTATCGAACCGCTCCCTGAGAGGTTGCAGCATTATAGCAATAAAAATACAGAGTATAGCCATACCTATAAGCGCCCCGCGCCAACCATAAGTTACAGCTATTGGCACAAGAAGAAGGCCAGAAATTACTACACCAGCTGGAACGCCTGTTTGCTTAATCGAAAAAACTAAAGGTGCCCATTTTGGAGGGGCATACACCGCTAAAATTTGAGAACTTGCGGGCGTCGCAGCTGTTGATCCTAGGCTAATGAACGATGCGGCTAATGTTAAAAACAAAAACGCGAGAACAGCGCTATCCGCAAACGGCAGGAGCGCTAGGCCAAGTCCCATAAGAACGCATCCGAACTGGCTTGTTCGAAGTGCACCAAAGCGTCGTATCACGCCGCCACAACCTGCCATGCAAAGAAGAGAAATAAAGGCATAGAAAGCTGTGTATAAAAGAACGAGTTCTGCATCGAATTGAAGTTCTCGTGCTACGGCAGGTATCAAAGATGGAATGCCCACTTTTGCTGTTGTCGCAACGGTCTGTTGAATTAGCATTGCTGTGATAGCTACGAATAATATCGGCATATCAATTATCCCGAAGAATGGGAGCTTTTGTTAATTATATACTTATTCATTGCGCCCCATTAATTTATCGATAGCTCTTCTATCACTTTTGGTAGGTCGTCCTGCTCCGGGTTCTCTTTTAATCGAGTTGTTGCTGAAATTAATAGAGCTATTTTCAATGGCTCTTTGTTTTGTTAAAGGAGCCAAATCTTCGAATAGTAATTCGGCCTCCTTTGCTGGACCTCGACGATCCGCAAGAAACAGAACTTTTACGACTCTGATTGCATGCCCTTGCGGAAAAGTGAGGATGTCATTCGGCCGAACTAACTGGTTTGATTTAGTGACAATTCTTCCAGAAAGACGCAATTTTCCAGTACCGAGTAGTTTTGTAGCTAAACTCCGGCTTTTAAAAAATCTCCCGCACCAAAGCCACCTATCCAAACGTTGAGAAACTTTATCAGTCATCCTGATTGCTCTAACCGAAAGTTTTTTAAAACAGCAAATGGCGAATCAGAATTTGCATTTTGCCCTTTTTCTTTTGACACTATTTGACTTCGATACGATTTTGTCTTGTCATCTTTTTTTGATAGATAGCCACCTCTTTTACGCATAGATTGTCTTCTTTGACTTTTACGTTTGAACATTCTTTTGCCTGCCACGGACTTTTCTTCAATATATCCAATCTCTCTAAGGATAATCTTAGTTTCCTCATACCCTAACCCAAGGAGCGATAAAATTTTGTCCTCGAGAATGAAAGGCTGAACTTTGGATTGTTGTCTTAAAATAACAGCTACACGTTCTAAAATGTCGGCTCTAACAGCTCGGTTCCCAAGCGGAACAAACCCTAGTGCTAAATAATATCCATCCGATACAGCCGCTTTCTTTTCGACAGTTACCTGTCCGGGTAGAGGCAGATTTAAAGTACTATTTGAAGAGTTATGTACCTGCCATAATACAGATAAAAGCTCTATGGCTTTTGGTTTTAGTAATTCAGGGAAGTACAAGACCTCAGTTCCAAACCTCAGACCAAGTTTTGTTAAGTAATTGCGATCCACCTGAGATACATTTTTTAGTAGATTTTTCACTTTATTCTGTAAAACCATACCAAGATTTTCGCTTATTTGAAAAAGAATGCCCCTCGCAGGACTGGCGACATCTACTTTTTTTATTCGCACCAAAGGATTGAGGCATTCGTTTATGTGGTGGTCCAGCCAACTTCTTAATCTTGAAATTATTAACTCTTCTTGCTGAAGTGATATTAAGTCAGATGCTCTTAGTAAAATTTTTGGCGATAGGGGAGTGTGGCCTAATGCTAAATAAGCCAACAAATTCGATCTCCAATAAATCGATCCGCTAGTATCGATAGAGAATTTTTCGTCAATATCATTATTAATATCCTGAGCACGCTTTTTTAACTCAGTTGGTAAGACACGGCGAACTGCTGCTAACACAGGCTTGGGATCCGATCCCTTAATCAAATTCGGACTGAATGATAAACCATTTAAATTTCCAACTTTATAACCTTCTACCGACACCTCGCCCTTTAAAGAAATTCCTGCTAACAGCTGATGACTATCTTGCATTTTCCTAACAAGAACAGACGCACGAAGGTCTACAAATCTTTGAGTTAACTTCTCATGCAAAGCGTCAGATAATCTATCTTCCACTGCGCGCGTTTCCTCTTGCCAACGTAGGGGGTCCCTCGTCCAATTATTTCGATTGGATATGTATGTCCAATTTCTAATGTGAGCAAGCCTGCTTGATAACGTATCTATATCGCCATCAGTTCGATTAAAGCGTTGTATCTGTTTTGCCACCCAATTCTCAGGCAGTTCACCATTGTTGTCTTGGAGATGGTTGAAAACCTGTTCTAAAAAATAACTATGCGACTCTGATAACGTCTTACTGAAATCGGGTATCTGGCAGACATCCCATAATAACCTTACTGCCAGTTTATTCGACGCTCTTGACGCAATATTTTTGTTTTTAGACAGGCCTACAAGATAAGTATGGTCAGCAGCATCACGTTTTTTAGTCATAAAAGAATATGGAGGGCTTAATTCCAAGGAATGGATCAAGGAAGATAAGCTTTCAAAGGATAGATCTGTATTTCGCCAGTATGCTCTCAGTTGAGGTTTGAAATTATGGTTTTCTATTGCGTCTACCACTGCCTCATCTAGTAAAGAGCAATCTGCTGTAACACCGAAAGTTCCATCATTCATATGTCGGCCAGCGCGACCGGCTATCTGAGCTAATTCCTGAGGGGATAGGTGCCTAGACCTTATACCATCGAATTTTACACGCTGAGCAAATGCAACGTGATTAATATTTAAATTCAACCCCATGCCAATAGCGTCTGTGGCAACCAGATAGTCAACTTCCCCATTTTGATACATTTCGACCTGTGAGTTCCTAGTTCTTGGAGAAAGCGCTCCTAATACAACAACCGCTCCCCCTTTTTGTTTTCTGATTAAGTCAGCAAGCGCGTAAACATCTTGAGCGGAAAATGCCACAATGGCCGTCTTTTTTGGCAATCGGGTAATTTTTTTTGATCCAGAATATTTCAATTTAGATAGACGGGGACGGCTAATATACTTAATGCCCGGCAAGACCTTTTTCAGAGTAGTTTCTACAGTTGATGCACCCAAAAAAATTGTCTCCCGTGTTCCTCGCGCATTAAGTAACCTATTCGTAAACACATGCCCTCTTTCTTGATCAGAGATAAGCTGTATTTCATCGACCGCGAGAAACTCCGTGGATTTATCTGTTGGCATGGATTCTACGGTGCACAAAAAATATCGTGCCTTCTCAGGAAGAATTTTCTCTTCACCTGTGATCAATGCTACCGCTTGTTTCCCTTTTTGCTCAACCACTCGATCGTAGTTTTCTCTGGCTAGTAATCGCAGAGGGAATCCAATGATACCCGACTTATAACTCAACATCCGTTCTATGGCGTAATGCGTTTTTCCTGTATTCGTGGGACCAAGAACGGCAGTTATTATTGGTGAAGCTGTATCCACGATTTAAACCATCAATACTTTGTTTTATTTAACCACAAAAGAAAAACTTGCAATTTGACCCAAGATTGCACATATGACACCTGACCAAATTTTTTATGGCCTCATGATACGCAAATTGTCAAAATAGTTCTACCCAAGTTAGCTGGAGAAATCAAAATGGCGTCGACAAAACGTTCTTTTCAGGCGGAAGTTAGTAAACTTCTTAACATCGTTGCTCACTCACTATACAGCGAGCGCGAAGTCTTCCTGCGCGAGCTAATATCTAATGCGGCAGACGCATGCGATAAACTTAGGTATTTGGCCCTTACGGACGACACGTTGGTATCTGGGGATACTAATTTTAATATAAAAATCAGTGTAGACCAGAAAAATAAAACGTTAACCATCTCCGACAATGGTATCGGAATGAACGAAAATGAACTCGATGAGAACTTGGGAACAATAGCCCGTTCGGGTACTGGAGCTTTTGTAGAAAGCTTGTCAGGAGATGAATCAAAAGATGTTGGCTTAATAGGCCAATTCGGCGTTGGGTTTTATTCAGCCTTCATGGTTGCGGAGAAAGTGGACGTAATTACAAGAAAAGCGGGGGAACAAGATGCATGGACGTGGAGTTCTGATGGTTTGGGAGAATATACAGTAGAAAAAGCTTCTAAAGAAGATCGCGGATCGAGCATAACACTTTACTTGAAAAAGGATGCCAAAGAATTCCTCGAAGATTTGCGCCTTAGAACAATTGTTAAAGCGTATTCAGATCATATTTCCATTCCAATCGTACTTGTCAAAGATAAGGAGGAAGAAAGCCTCAATGAGGCCTCTGCTATTTGGACACGGCAAAAGAAAGATATCACGCAGGATCAATATACTGAATTTTACCGCCATGTAAGTAGTGGTTATGATGAGCCATGGATGACTTCACATTGGCGGGCGGAAGGAAGGTTTGACTATAGTGCACTCTTATTCGTCCCTTCTAAAAGACCTTTCGATCTATTCCATCCTGATAGAAAACACAGAGTTAAATTATATGTTAAAAAAGTGTTTATAACAGATGACTGTGAAGGGCTTGTGCCGGAATATCTAAGGTTTGTGAAAGGTATAATAGACTGCGAAGATCTTCCATTGAACGTTAGCCGGGAACTTTTGCAAAAAAACCAGATGCTCACCTCCATTAGTACTGCTGTTACTAAAAGAGTTCTGAATGAGTTAAAGAAGAAGGCTGAAAAAAAACCCGAAGAATATGCGGAATTTTGGGAAAACTTTGGCGCCGTCCTAAAAGAAGGACTTTATGGAATTCCTAATGAACACAAAAATTCCCTTTTGGAATTAGTGAGGTTTAAGTCCTCAACCCGGGATGACTTGGTTAGTTTGAAAGATTATTTAGCAGGGATGAAAGATGGCCAAGAAAACATTTATTATATAACAGGCGAATCGCAAGAGGCTATAAAAAACTCGCCGCATCTTGAGGGCTTCGCTGCGAAAGGGATCGAAGTGTTATTACTCTCAGATCCAATTGACGACTTTTGGATTTCTAGCATGTTCGAGGGTTATGAGGATAAAAAATTCAGCTCGGTTACCAAAGGTTCCGCAGAACTAGAAAACGTCGAAGATGCCAAAGACAAAGGTGCCAAAGACAAAAAAGGCCAAAAGAAATCCAAGAAAACTGACGTTTCACTATTAATCGCCTCAATTAAACTCACACTGGGAGAATCAGTCAAAGACGTTAAAGAATCCATACGCTTAACTGACTCGGCATGTTGCTTGGTAGCTGATGAGGGTGATATGGATATGAACTTGGAGCGCATATTACGTCAACACCAGCAAGTTGCGGATGCGGCTCCCCGCGTCCTTGAAATCAATCCAACCCACCCGCTAATAAAGGGCTTAGTTAAGAAAGTCAAAGACGGGGAAACTGATCCAGTACTAGAAGACGCAGCTTTACTTCTATTCGATCAGGCTAAGATTATGGATGGTGAACCCGTTAAAGATGTAAAGGCCTTTGCACAGCGAATGTCTAAAGTTATGGAATTAAGTCTTCAAGCATAAATTAGCTTATTCTTTCGACCTCCGTTTTAAATCACGGAGGTCGAAGGTGAGCTGGCCACTTTCCCGACCATCAGCACCACTGACAATTAAGTGTTTCTGAATTTTCTGCGACCCAGTTTTTGGAAGCGAGCCCAGGAATTTGATCCAGCCTGGAGACTTGAAATACGATAATCTTTCGTTGACATAGTTAAACAACTTTTTAGCAAGATGTAGATCAGGTGTATTTCCGGACTTTAAAACAATACAGGCCATAACCTCTTCTTCTCTTATCGGGTCAGCTACTGCAATTACAGCGACCTGCTCTACTTCGTTACATTCTTGAAGGACCCCTTCGACTTCAACCGCAGCTATGTTTTCGCCAGATCGCCTGATAATATTTTTTAGTCTATCAACAAAATGCAACATCCCGTCCGTTGCTTGGTAAACGATATCACCGGTATGAAACCAACCACCACGCCACGCTTCTTCTGTAGCTTCCACATCTTTTAAATATCCCGAAAATGCTCCCAGTCTCGGGGTCTTAGCAGAATATCGAACAACTAACTCTCCTTTTTTCTCGGGTGGCAACTTATTTCCGTTTTGATCATGCACTTCTGCTTCTAAGCCAGGCTTTGATCGTCCTATTGCTCTGGTTCCCCTCTTTCTAGGTTCCGTATTTGCTGCTAATACTCGAACCATTTCAGTCATGCCCCAAATCTCTACAAGAGGAAAACCGAAGCGGTTTTCAAAAATCTCATGTAAACCTGGTTCAACTCCTGCTCCAAAACCAAATTTGACCGAGTGACTTTTTTCAAAAGGTGTTTTTGGCTGATTTAGTAGCATAGGTGCAACAACCCCTAGGTAGTGGATTATACTTGCTTTTGTATCATTTACATCGTGCCACCAACTTTTTGGATGAAACCGATCAGGTTGTATTTGACAACCACCTGTAAGCATCATCGCCATAGTCGATACTGTTCCAGAATTTACGTGGTATAGAGGTAAAGGATTGAAAACGCGTTCTTGGCCGTGGATTATCTCACAAAAGCCACCTAAACTTGCATACCACGCCCCTGACATAAGCTCGTATTGATGCGAGAGCATACATCCTTTTGGAGTCCCAGTTGTACCTGATGTATACAAGAGACTACTCTCTGTCGCTGGCTCGACTTCGCCATCCTTCGGAGGCTTTTTTGCCCGAGGGAATTCTCTTTTATTATCATCTAAACACCAAAGCGATATGGGATGTTGCAGGAGTTGAGTAGTCTGGTCTACTTTAGTTTTTTGCTGTTGAAGATAAATTAGGAGTTCGGCTTCTGAGTGTTGCAACACAAATGATAGCTCATTTACACTGTAATCTGGGTTAATAGGAACGCACGATGCACCAATTTTATTGAGTGCAAGTCTAAAAATTATTTGCTCAGGCCGATTGTCCAGAGCGACTGCAACACGGTGTCCAAGGCCGTATCCAGCTTGTCTTAAACTTTCCTCCAAAGCGTTAGTCTGCTCGAACGTATCTTGAAAGTTTATTTCGAAGCCGTCTTTATAATAATTTCTCTCATTAGAAGACGGTACAGCAATGAAGGAGTTCTTAGAATATTTCTCTTTAGTTTTCTCAAACTCCCTGCCAATCGTGGAATTCAAAACATTTCGAACCAGGTCACCGGCCACAAAATAACCCCTAGGTGGTTTCAAAAAAACGGACGGCTGCGCCTAGTGGTTCGCCAAGGATTTCGTCGTCCTGCATAGCTATTTTACCCCGCAAAATTGTTGTGATTGGCCAACCTCTTACTTTCGTGTCATTAAATGGTGTCCAACCACATTTACTTTCGATCCAATCATTAGTAATGACCCTATCTGCATTAAGGTCGACAAGTACGAGATCAGCATCATAACCGACTGCTATCCGCCCTTTACCCATTATTCCAAAAATTCTCTGTGGCCCTGCCGCTGTTAGATCAACAACTCGCTCCAGGGTCAGTCTTCCTCGATTCACATGATCTAACAAAAGTGGTAAAGATGTCTGTACACCGGGCATTCCACTCGGACTGCTCGGATAGGGCCGCTCTTTTTCCTCTTTAGTATGAGGAGCATGGTCTGATCCAATTACGTCAACAATTCCATTCCGAATAGCATCCCAAAGACCATTTTGATGAGAGATGTCTCGCACTGGGGGATTCATCTGCGAAAAAGCGCCTAAAGCTTCATAACAATCCGGAGCCGCTAAAGACAAATGGTTCAGAGTAACCTCTACGGTGATTAAGTCCTTGTGATTAGCCAAAATGTCCATTTCGTCCTTTGATGAAATATGAAGAACATGAACACGCCTATTAGCATCTCTTGCTAATTGAATTAAACGTTTCGTTGCTCTAACTGCAGATTCTACATCGCGCCAATCCGGGTGAGCTTCTACGGTCTCAGCCGAAACAGCTATTCCTTGTCTGGATAAGAGCCGATCTTCATCTTCAGCATGCACGGAAACACGCCTCGTGCCGTTGGCCAGAACCATAGCTATAACTTCGTCATCCTTCGCAAGAAGGGTCCCCGTAGAGCTCCCCATAAATATTTTCACCCCCGCACAGCCCGGAAGACGCTCTAACTCAGCAAGTTGGTGGGCATTTTCACTATTTCCTCCCATAAAAAAAGCAAAATCGCACCAGGCTGTTCTCCTTGCAATCTCCAATTTCTGAGATAGTGTATCCTCGTCTAATGTTAATGGACTGGTATTGGGCATCTCAAATATGGAAGTTACACCGCCCTTTATTGCTGACCGCGTTCCATGTTCGATATCTTCCTTATGCTCAAGACCGGGTTCTCTGAAATGAACCTGCGAATCTATCACTCCCGGAAGGACGTAGAGGTTTTTTGCATCTATAACGTTTGCTGCAGAGACACCACCTAGATCGCCTAGCGTCACAATTTTCCCATTAGCTATACCAATATCAGCTTGAGATATTCCTCCCGGAGAAACAATTCTTCCATTTTTGATTAACAGATCAACGCTTTTCGACACAACTGGCCCCCATCCGCTTACGATATTCAAAACAAACCACAAAGATGAATTGAAGACAATAACTCGTTCCAACGCACACTAGGTTTATCATAGCTTTCGGACTGAAAGCGCATGACGATATTATTTGTCTATTGGAGTATTACGTAAGTTGTAGTGAAAAAATAGAGCAATAAGAGAGTTTATTTTTTGTCTTAAGATATCCGTAGGAAAACAAGAGTAGACAAAAAGCTATCCTTTTCCTTTAGTAAAGTACCTGGTCTGTGTTTAGCCCTGGCGCGCTTTAAAACGAGGGTTCGCCTTATTAATTACGTATACACGGCCTTTACGTCTAACAACTCGGCAATTTCTGTCTCGAGTTTTGAGCGTTTTCAAAGAATTTGCGACTTTCATAACTCTTCATCCAAACAATAAAAAAGCGTAGCGGACCATATTCTTACGTTGCTTTTTTGTCAATAAACCTCTTATAAAAATAAAAAACTATTTCACTCCCAACAATTAAAAAAGTCATATGGTCGATAGGACAACCTGAAATGCCTGCAAATTCTTTGAGAAGTCGGACCAAGGGTTACCTACTCGGTGTATTAGGTGTCCTAATACTTTCGCCAGACACACTTCTTATAAGATTAGTTGATACGAGCCCTTGGACTTTTCTAACATGGCGCGGTAGCTTAATGACGATCGGAATGATCATAGTGTTGGGTCTCTCATATCGTAGTAAATTACTAGAAAAAATACATGCCATTGGATGGTTTGGGCTGCTTATTGCCCTGATTTTCGCCATAAATACGACTTTTTTTCAACTTTCAGTTCAAACGACCAATGTTGCAAATACTTTAGTGATTATCGCTACCGCACCTTTATTTGCCGCAATTTTATCAGTAATTTTTCTAAAAGAGCGTATTCCGGTTAGGACGTGGGTTACGATACTTATCTGCTTTCTCGCTGTAGGATTAGTGTTTGCTGGACGCCTAGATGGAGGGCACTTGTTCGGAAATTTTGCTGCCTTAATATCGGCGATAGGTCTAGGAACACATTTTGTTCTTGTCAGGCTTAAACGAGAGGTCGACATGACACCTGCCATTGGATTAGCAAGCCTACTTACATGCTTTATTGGCTTTAATATGTCCTCTGATTTATATCTTGAGCCGCAGCAATTAGGTTTCTTAGCAATCTTGGGCCTTATTCTATTACCTATTTCCTTTATTTTGTTAACTCGCGCACCAATCTATATCTCCGCTCCAGAAGTAAGCCTCGTTATTTTGCTAGAGACCATTCTTGCTCCAATTTGGGTATGGTTGGCTATTCAGGAGGAACCCCCATTAACCACTCTCATCGGAGGCGGGGTTATTATTATTGCCCTAGCAATCCATGCAATCCAAAGCAGAAACAACAGTTAAATTGAGGTATTTTAAACAAGACCGACCACTTTAATTTTTTGAAAAATAGGCATCGTTTTGCAAAATTTAGAAATAGTAGATGCGCACCATCATCTTTGGAATTTGGACTGCAATTATTATCCTTGGCTAGTGGATAAGAAAGAAAAAGATTTTTTCTTAGGTGATTATTCAGCTCTCAAAAAGAATTACTTACCCGAAGATTATCGAACCGATGCAAAAAATTTCAATGTAATCGCGACAGTTCATGTTGAAGCCGAGTGGGATCGTTCAAATCAAGTTGGCGAGACAACTTGGTTAACTAAAATGAATACAAAATATAAAATGCCAAATGCCATTGTAGGGCACATTTGGCTATCAGAGAAAAATTGCGAAGAAGTTCTCATTGAACATAATAAACATACATTATTTAGAGGAGTGCGTTCAAAACCACTTACTTCCTTGCACCCTGATGATGAATTTCCAAAAGGCCCGGGGAGCATGCATGATGAAGCTTGGAAGAACGGCCTATCAATGTTACCTGAATATAATTTGTCATTTGATCTAAGGGTACCCTATTGGCATCTATATGAAGCGGCTCAAGTAATAGGTGAGTTGCCGCAGTTGTCTGTAGTCCTAAACCACACGGGCTTTCCCTGGGATAGAAGCCCAAAAGGTCTTTCTGCGTGGCGACATGCCCTGAAAGTTATTTCTCAATGCCCAAATGTGTCTTTAAAACTCTCCGAGTTAGGCCTAAAAGACGCGGAGTGGACAATTGATAGTAATCGGGACGTAATTCTTGATGCAATCGATATTTTTGGCGTGAACAGATGCATGTGGGCTTCTAATTTCCCCGTGGCTGGGCTGCGGGTATCCCACGAGAACCAGCTGTTAGGTATGCTGGAAATACTTAGTCACTTACCGAAGCCAGATATTGATCGAGTCTTTAAATTTAATGCAGCTCGTTTTTATAAAATTGATCTATGAAAAATAACGACAATAGGTCATTAAAAAATACGCTGCAAAAATTAACCGTTCACGAGTGCGAAGAACCGGAAAAAAATTGAACAATAAAAAAATATCGTGCTGCTTTTCCTATAAATACAAGCACGCAAAAAATCCAAAAAGGTACTTTTAAATATCCAGCAACGAGAGTTAACGGATCACCAATTATTGGCAACCAGGAAAATAGCAGCGACCAAACCCCATATTTTTTAAAATGGTCCTCTGCTTTAATAATTATTTTATTGTTCATAGGAAACCAAGATTTTTTGCTTAAACCCGAAAGAAAAGTTCCTACTGCCCAATTTATTATTGCGCCAGCAGTATTTCCAAAAGTGGCTATTAGCGCTAA
This sequence comes from Rhodospirillaceae bacterium, assembly GCA_002690995.1. Classification (GTDB taxonomy): domain Bacteria; phylum Pseudomonadota; class Alphaproteobacteria; order Thalassobaculales; family Thalassobaculaceae. Next base: position 33,364 of record NZGS01000068.1, on the reverse strand, counting down.
AATCCAAATATTGGTATTCCCATTCAGCACAGTTGCTATTAATACAGCTTCCGATGTCGCAGGAATTAAAGTGGCAGAGAGGAGTGCAGAAAAGAAAACGGCGCTGGTTTCAAGGATAATATCCAAAATTATTCACCACCTGCTCAAGACAAGTTTACAAGTGCTGAATATATGAAATTAAAAAACATACTCTTAGAGCGTCTCGACTGATTCCAACCATAACGTCTGTATAATTTATTTTTTCTTCAAATTAGTCTCTACAATGCTTATCATGCTACCATATCCAAACATCAAATTTGCTAAGGGATAACATCATGAACCCAGACCTAAAGCAATCAAGAATTGATTTAGCGTGTGCTTTAAGATGGGCAGCTCGCCTAAATTTGCATGAAGGCGTTGACAATCATTTTTCGTTAGCAGTGCCCGATGAAGATGGGGTCATGCGCGGCAATAGATTTCTTATCAATCCATATGGCTGGCATTGGTCTGAAGTTACCGCCTCTTCTCTAGTTTTATGTGACGACAAGGGAGAGGTATTAGAGGGAGATAATGAAGTAGAGGATACTGCTTTTTTTATCCATAGTAGAATACATATAGGAGCTCCGCATGCTATTTGTGTTTTACATACCCACATGCCATATGCCACGTCCATCACACTTCTCGAGGATGGGAAATTGGAGATGATGGAACAGAATGCGTTACTTTTCGATGGTAGGGTTGCCTATGATGATGAGTATGAAGGCTTAGCACTTGCATCCGACGAAGGAGATCGACTTGCAAGAAAAATTGGAAACAAATCCATACTTTTCATGGCAAGTCATGGTGTTGTAGTGGCAGGTCCTACAGTTGCCGATGCTTTTAATGACCTCTATTATCTTGAGCGAGCTTCAATGTTCCAGGTGCTCGCAAAGTCACAGGGCGGAAAACTTCGGACAATTTCAGACCGTGTGCGCCAAGAAACAAAGGCACAATTTGTTGATGAGGCGCCAAAACTAGCCAGCAGACATTTCTCTGCTCTCAGAAGAGTACTAGACAATACAGAACCTGCTTATAGGCACTAGACAGCAGAAATTCTTAAGCGATTTCGATTAATTCCTGTTTTAGACCGTCTATTAAATTTTTCACATTACCTCCTCCGACAACTAGTTGGAAGAGATCATCCGTGATTCCCATTCCGTTCCGAACTTCTTTGGGCACGTTTGCATATAAATCTGAGGCAGGGTGTAAAATTTTTCTTAGTGGGCTTAATTCTTCACCAAAGTTATTCAATGATAATAGTTTTTGTTTGAAGGCTAATGCTCTTTCCAAGTCTCCTAGGAGTCTAAAGGATAAAGCACTAGCATTTCTTTCCAGAGTACCCTTCACCAAATTAGCTTCTTCGCATTTCTCAAAAGTCGGCAAATAAACGTCTTTTACGTTCGAATTTAGTTTTAGAAAACGGGCAAGCTCTGACATATTTGCGCACACAATTTCCATTCTACCATCAAACGTTTCGATAATATTTTTTATAAAGTCTTCCCCAACATCGTTCGCATGACTTCCCAGCGTATTTTTTAAAAATTTAAGTTTTTCGCTTAAGAATTCTCTGTCTTTTCCAACTGCCGCGTAACCAAATTCAGGGATGTTGAAACCAGCACTCAATGACTGACCATCACTTACCACGACATCAAAGTCAAATTTAAGAGGCTGGAGGAGATATGGGGTTGCTAACGTATTATCACATATAGAGATCACAGCTTTCTCTTTAGCTATGCAGGCAACAGCCTCTAAATCCGGCATTTGTAAATAAGGAGCCTTAATACTCTCTATCCAAATTAATCCTGTATCGTCCGAAAAAGCATTCAGAATTTTTTTAGGATTCGTTTCATCTATGTAACTAAATTTCAGGCCAGCTGTTCTGCGTCGTACGTTTTCGAAGATATGATAGGCTGCACCACTCTTGTCTACATATGCCACGATATGGGAATTATGCTCAACCAACTCTAACACACTTGAGATCGCAGAACGGTAAGATGAAAACAAATGAGCGACTCCACCCTGCTCCAATTGAGCCAGCCTGTTATTTTCCTCCGTGAGATTATCTTTTTCTAGCACTGTACAAAAACTTTTTGATTAGGAAACATTCAGCGCAACATCGCTTCGATTAAGTGTGGTCCAGGACTGGCGATAGCTCTTGATAACTGTTCATTAAATTCGTCAGCATCTGTCGCTCTTGTAGCTTGAATTCCCATCCCTTTGGCTAACGCACCCCATTCAATTTCTGGGCGATCTAGTTCCATCATATCCAAAGCCTTCCTACCCGGGTTTTTAGCCCCCACATTGGCTAATTCACCCTTTAAGATCGCATATGAGCCATTATTAAAAATAATATTAACAATATCGCAACCCTCTCTCGCTTGCGTCCAAAGCGCCTGTAACGTGTACATTGCAGACCCGTCACCCTCTGTGCAAATTACTTTTCTATCAGTACAAGCTATTGCCGCACCGGTAGCGTATGGCAAGCCCAGTCCTATAGAACCACCTGTTAAAGCAAGCCAGTCATGAGGGTTTGCACCTTGCGTGAACGGCATAAAACCGCGCCCCGAGGACACCGACTCATCAGCGATGATTGCATTTTCAGGCATCAAATTACCCAATGCACAAGCAATAGATTCGGATGTTAATTTTCCTGACATCAATTCTGGTTTGCTGTACTCCTGTTTTTTTGGTTGATGGTTATGAACATCCAATTCGTCCGCTAATGCTTCAACAGCGTAAACTAAGTCCATATCTATATCAGCCATCTGAAAAACCTTACAACTATCGGGAATAAGGACGCTTGGCTTATTTGGATATGCAAAAAACGCAACGGGTACCTTTGTACCTAAGAGTATTAAATTTTTAACCGTCTCTAATTGTTTTAAAGCTATGTCAATTGGATACTGTATTCTTTCTATAGCGACACGGCCGGCTCCTCTTTGCCAACGTCCATTAGAAGTCATACAAGACAAACGACATCCTGTCTTCGATTGGATCTTTCCCAAAAGATTTAAAGTATCTTCTCGAAGAGCTCGACCTGTCATATGAATTAAGGTTTCACCATCTTCACATAATGCTTTTGCGATACCGGTTATGGTCTCGCTAGATATTTTAGACTGCGGGGGAACATCCAATGGGTTTACTGCAGAATTGGCTTCATCCCATGCAGTGTTAGCTGGTAGAATTAATGTTGCTATTTGTCCAGGACCCGACCTCGCGGCCATTACTGCCTCTGCACCATCTCTGGCGATGTCTTTTGATGACTTTGATGTTTTAACCCAGGAAGATACTGGTTTTGCGATACCCTCTATATCAGCCGTTAAAGGAGCATCATATTCAACGTGATAAGTCGCATGGTCCCCTACAATATTCACTATCGGAGTGTGCGCTTTCTTTGCATTGTGCAGATTAGCAAGTCCATTGCCAAGTCCAGGCCCAAGGTGCAGAAGGGTAGAGCTAGGCTTGTCTGCCATTCTCCCATAACCGTCTGCCATCCCAGTAACAACCCCTTCAAAAAGACCTAGAACACAACGCATTCCTTCAACATGGTCTAAAGCCGCCACAAAGTGCATTTCTGAAGTTCCAGGGTTCGTGAAACAAACATCTACACCAGACTTAACCAAGGTTTTAACAAGTGATTCTGCACCATTCATCGGATTTTCCCAACTTGAAAGCAAATAAGACAGCATGAGAGTTATCAAGACATTGCCGAAGCTTCAATATTAAACGCAAAATAATTTCTTAAGGGAATACCAATTTTTCTATAGACAACCTAAGTCCCGAAATACCATGAAATTTTAGATACATTGAAAAAATCAACCTGCTATACTTTCACAGCTAGTGCCCTGTTTGGAAAACTCTTGTGGAAATAAGCCAAGTATTCTTTTGGATAATACGTATAAAATCGGTATAAGTTGCTGGGTGTGCGTTTTTCAACTGCAGTTTTTAGAAAGAGCTTAAATGCCCCAAAAGAGTAAGGGCGACGCCCAAAAACTGATTGACCGAATTCTAGATTTTCCATATCGAAAGTTATTTGGTGTCCGCGGTCAAATTACAATTGGTACGATTGTGGTTTTTGTTTTTTTAATAAAATTTTTTTCTGGAATAGATACAGTTATGCTCGATGCAAAAACATGCAAGGTTTCCATTTGGGACACGCCATATTTGCTCTTTCATAAAGAAAGGATTTTAAAAAATACTGCCTCAAACCTGCGAGAGAAGTTTCTTGAAAACCAACGTATCGCAAGGCATATAGATGATGGCATTAATCCGTTTGCGTCCACCACCGACGGTAATATAAAGCGCGCGAGGAAAATAAATCCAAATAAATTTGTTTGGAAGACAATGGTGCAACGCGTGCGAAAAGAAAACCTCTCTATCATTCGTTGTCTTGGGAAACTAAAAAACTATAAGTTTTAAATTATCTATAGCTTTATCTACCTAAAAAGATTCTCGCTTTTCTTGTCTTCATACAGTTGAGCCACAAATTCTGCATATCCATTAAAAAGTTGTGTTGGGATTGTTTGACCTGAAAGTGTGCGTTCTCGAGCCTGGCTCCATCTTGGATGGTCCACCTTTGGGTTTACATTTGCCCAGAAGCCATATTCTTTAGGTTGAAGTTTCTCCCAAAACGAAACTGGTCTTTTATCAGTAAATGTTATGCGCACAACTGATTTAATCGATTTAAAGCCATATTTCCATGGCACAACCAATCTAACAGGGGCACCCATTTGCTTTGGTAGTTTTTTACCGTACACGCCTGTAGCCATGAAAGCCAATTCGTTGCCAGCCTCGTCTAACGTTAACCCTTCAGTATACGGCCATGGATACCAATGTTGCCTCAACCCGGGCATTGCGTCCTTATCCATTATTGTTTCTAAAACGATATACTTGGCATTGGATAACGGTTTCACTAATGAAATTAAGCTTGCTAAGGGAAAACCAATCCAGGGAACTATCATAGACCATGCCTCTACACACCGATGCCGATATACCCGCTCCTCTATCGGTAGTTGGCTCAGTAAATCGTCCCAATCTAATTTTTTAGGATTATCAACCAATCCATCTATGGTTATTGACCAAGGACTCGTTTTAAGGGCTTGAGCTGCTTTATAGATACTTTTATGTGATCCAAATTCATAAAAATTGTTATAAGTTGTGGCATCGAATTCGTCGGTCAACGTCCTGCTAAATTTGTAACGCTCATTGCGTGTCGCCTGATATTTTTGATCTGTGTTTTGGGAGGCTAAAGCTGCGGGGACCATTGCCGTAGCTGCAAAAAGCCCTGTGGTTCCGCCAATGCACTTAATCAAATCACGCCGGTTACGAAAAAATGCTTCTTCCGTAATGCGCTGTTCAGGAATTTCCCAGCCTTTTTTTTCCTTAAATAACATTTTAAAACCATCCTTTAAGAAAGAATTATTTTTGTTCTATTGATCTGAATACCTTGGATTAATCACCGAGACGATCACTTACATAGTGTTTTACTGTTACATTGCCAGTCATCAAATTAAGTCTACAAGATTTTATAAGGATAAAGGCAATGCTGATGTCTCTTTATCCGTTTGTACAACAAATATTGTTTCGCTGCGGGTCACGCCAGGGAAACTTTTAATTTTATTTGATATCAACTCTTCCAAAGCAGAGTTGTTGATGGCCCTTACTTTCAGCAAATAAGACCAATCTCCAGTTACATTATGGCATTCCAATACTTCTGGCATTCTTTTCACCGCAGCACTGAAAGTCTCGTTGGATTTATTCCAATCTATCAAAACTGAGATAAATGCAAGTACATTTAAACCAGCTTTCGACGCATCAATGTTAGCAACTAGATTCTTAATTGTCCCGTTGTTGCGCATACGACTTATACGATCATTTACTGTAGAAGTTGGACGGCCAATGAGCTTAGCAATGTAAGATTGACTAACCAACGCATCTCCTTGAAGAACCGCTAAAATTTTTCTATCGATATCATCTAACATTATAAAATTACACTCGATGAAAAACTGTCCTAATGGTCATTGAGATTATTTCGATAAGGAAACCACAAAAGCTACAAAAATTATGACTAGAACTCTATGTTTAAACCTTTATTAACTGTTTAGCGTTATTGCCATTTTCTCTAGCGATGCACTCACATTACCTATTATTCCGCAAGAAAGTCGGATATTGTCTCCCGGTTTAACTCTATGGAGGCCGGTACACGTTCCAGTAGAAACAACTGAACCAGCTCTGAGCCCTCCTCTTCTTCTTTGTTGATTAGCTAACCACACCATCACATTTATAGGATCGCCCAAAGCTTTTTCACCAGAACCTGAAGCGACTTTCTTTTCGTTCACGTATAGTTCTGCGGGATTTTCCTTTAGGGAACTAGGTTTAGACAGCGTAGCTATTTCGCCAATACATAGAGCTATGTTTGCTCCGCAATCAGCGGTTACATTGTACCTACCGCTATTTGCAATACCCGAGCGAAAACGCGATCCCACAAGTTCAAGCGCCGCTGCAGCTCCATCTATGGCGGAAATGACTTCACTACGACTATACGCCTGATCACGAGTCGGTAGCTCACTTCCTAACCGTAGCCCAAATTCGCCTTCGACCCAAACATCATGCGTATCGAATATTGGAATTTGATCGCCATTTTGAAAACAGTACTTTCCCGGCACACGACATGATCCGGGTTCGTCTGTGCCCAGCTTTTTCTGAGCCTCTTCAGAAGTAGAGCCAACTTTCCAAAATACAGACCCGTTTCCTAAGCCTTCTAATACCTTTTCTTGAATCTGATAAGCAGTTTCCAAATTCTCTATTTGCTCGTTTTCTTCACAATCTAACATTGACCCTGTTAGGCGAGCGTTTATTAGCTTCTTAATAAGTGGTTCAAACTTTTCTAACAATCTTTTTTCCTTTTGACTTAACCAAGAATTTCGGCACATTCAAAGCATCTTTATCTTAAACTTGCTTCGTCCTCTTTAATCATATCTGCAGCCTTTTCCGCGATCATGATCGTTGGCGCATTCGTATTCCCTGACGTCAACGTCGGCATAATCGACGCATCTACAACACGGAGTGATTGCATTCCCATTACACGAAGCCTATCGTCTACTACGGCTTTAGGGTCGCTACCCATTTTGCAGGTTCCTACAGGATGATAAACGGTGTTACCTCGCTCTCTGGCGAAATCAAGCAACTCATCATCACTTTGGATCTCTTCGTTCGGATTGAGTTCTTTTGCGACAAAGTCCTCAAGGGCTGGTGCAGAGGCAATCCGTTTAGCAATCTTCATACCTTCGATTAAGGTTCTTCTATCATTTTCTTCCGCAAGAAAGTTTCCCTTTATCGCGGGTTGGTCTTCTGGGTTTGACGACTTGATATGTATCGACCCCCTAGATTCTGGCCTCAGTTGGCAAGGCGAAATTGTCATACCGGGATGTTTATCTAGAATTCGCTTTTTCACATCCAAAAAACTTGCATGAGCTATATGATATTGAACATCAGGAGTTGCAATCTCGGGACGAGTGCGAACAAAACCCGCAAGTATTCCGGCAGGATACGTCATTATTCCTCGCCGCGTGAATGCATAACGCAAAGCCTCCCTTATTAAGGATACCCCCCGTGTTTGCTCATTTAGCGTTATTTTCTTTTTTATTTCCCAAGTTTGACGCACCATGTAGTGATCTTGATAATTCTCTCCAACACCAGGTAGAGGGTGAACCACCTCAATACCATATTGTCTGAGTATATTTGGATTTCCAATACCTGATAGTTCAAGGATTTGGGGAGACTGCACAGCACCAGCGCACAGCACCACACCTTTTGCTGCCGTCACGGTTCTTGTCTTACCATTCTGTTCAAACTTTACGCCTGTTGCCCGACCCCCGTCTGTCAGTATTCCCGTGGTGTGAGCATTGATTTCTAAACTCAGGTTAGGTCTTTTTAACGCTGGCTCGAGAAAAGCTTTGGCGGTAGACCAGCGTCTACCATTTTTTTGAGTAACCTGAAAATAACCAAAGCCTTCTTGATCGCCGCTGTTATAGTCAGCGTTTTTAGGATACCCGCACTGTTCTGCAGCATCTAAAACGACATCTAAAAGCTCCGCTTTTTCTCTCCCTTCGGCAGTGACGAGTTCGCCGTTTTTTCCTCTCCACGCCTCATCAGAGCTCTCATAATTTTCTGATTTTGAAAAATAAGGAAGAACTGATTCATAAGACCAGCCACGATTGCCTAACTGCGACCACGTATCATAATCGAGTGGCTGACCCCGAACATATACCATCCCATTAATTGAGCTCGACCCGCCCAAAACACGTCCCCTCGGGATTGGTATCCTCCTATTTTTGGAATTAGGTTCTGGTTCGGTTTCGAATCTCCAATTCAATCCCGGCATGTCCAAAGTTTTTACAAAACCGACAGGGATATGTATCCAAGGGTTTGAGTCCTTGCCACCAGCTTCTAACAGAAGAACTGTCCTGGGAACATCTTCAGTCAGACGGTTGGCTAATGTACACCCGGCCGATCCAGCGCCAACGATGATATAGTCAAAGGCTTTGTTGATATCTTCCATGTCTATTTCTACTCATCTTCAAAAGTTGTATTTTAAAAAAATGTAGTTTTTCAGTCTACAGAGAGCTCAGGCCTAGCTGATAACCCAAAGTGTCCCTCCAGTGCTAGTCCGACAGATAAAGCCTCTTTATCCCTTCCCAGAGGACACATTACTTGAAGGCCCACGGGCAATGCCGACCCAAATTGGTGAACCGGCGTTGTTATCGCACAAAGACGAAATATATTTCCTGGTTGAGTATTTCTTGAAGCTTGTAGTGATTTTTGCGCTGCTTTTGGGTCTGTTAGATCCCCGACAGGCATTGGTAAAAAAGGGCATGTCGGCGAAACCCATCCATCCAAGCCTTCAAAAGCATCCTCAGCTAGGGCTGCGAGTTGATGGTGCCGTATAACTGCAGCAGCATGTTCCATTCCAGAGATTGAAAGACCTTTTTCTGCCCTTGCACCAGTGGTAGGATCCATCTCTGGTAAAGCCGCACGAAATCCTTTTTCTCCAATTGCAGCCAAAAATTCTGGCGGTGCAATGGCGGGGAAAATCCAGTCTCGCTCGTTAGGGTCGGGTATATCTACATCAACTATTTCCACTCCAGCTTCGACTAGCGAAGCTAGGGCAGCTTCGACACAGGACAGAACATCTGCATCTATGTCTTCAAAAAAGAATGATGTTGGTTTTCCCAGCCGCAAACCCGTTAATGGCGTTGCCAAAGGAATATCAGAACCTGTCATTATGGCATGCAGAATAGCTGCATCTGCGGCATTACTGGTTAATGGGCCGAGTGTATCAAGCGTAGGCGAAAGCGGGAAAACCCCATCTGTGGGCAAGAGACCCACAGATGTTTTGTGTCCAAATATCCCATTCAGACATGCTGGTATTCTAACCGAACCGCCTGTATCAGAGCCCATAGCAAATGCGCACATACCAGCCGAAGTAGCCACACCTGAACCACTAGAAGATCCACCTGGAATCCGATGTGTTGATAGGTCCCATGGATTCCAGGGGGTACCTCTCGCTTCATTAACGCCAGTGGCGCCAAGCGCATATTCGACCGTTTTGGTTTTACCCAAGATGATACAGCCCGATTGTTTTAACGCTGTAACATATCGTCCTTCGGGACCTGTTATCTCCGATGCATCATAAAGAGAGCCATTAGTCGTTGGCATATTTTCCACCGCGTAGATATCTTTAATGGCGATCGGAACTCCCATCAACGGGCCTAAATCAATTCCTGAAGCCAATAACTTGTCTATCGCCTCTGCAGCTTCTTCCGCCTGCTCGTAAGCTACAAACTGATACGCGTTCAGTTTTGGCTCCAAAGCCTCTATTCGATCTAGATATGCTCTAACAGCTTTCTTTGCTGAAGTTTTACCAGCTCGCAGAGCCTCTGCAAAAACGGCAATTCCACCACTGCCTAGTGGATCATCTGGCAAAATAGTCATGGTATTCTCTCGTCTCATAAAAAGATTGGTAGTGCAAATTTCTTAAAATACGTTATCAGTATAGTAAAACAATAAAAATGAATTGTAACCTTTAGATGAGAGTTAACATGTTATTTAAATTCAGCAAAAAACATATTTGAAAAAGGTTCGTTTATGATTAGTTATAATGCAGCGTTAGTTTACTCCGTTGTGCTCGCAGCAGCGGCAGATGGACGGGTAGAAGAAGACGAATTAAAAACCATTAAATCAATGACTTTGGGGTTACCTATATTTGTAGGGTTTGACGACGCTAAGTTTTTTGAAACAGCTGCCGCTTGCACCGACCTTTTAACAGAAGAAGATGGATTAGATGCAGCTATTGAGATAATCCGCCAATCACTTCCAACAAAATTATGCCCTACTGCATACGCCCTTGCCTGTGATGTTGTAGCTGTGAATGGTTTTGCAACTCAGGAAGAGCTGCGCTTCTTAGAAATGCTAAGACACGAGCTTGCTGTGGACAGGCTCACAGCCGCTGCTATAGAACGGGGCTCTGCAGCTAGATATGCACGATACAGAGATGACGATGGATCCTAATAAAAGTAAAGAGGTTGCAGGACTAACGGTTGGTTTGATTGGCCTGGGCCTAATGGGAACGCCGATGGCGCATAAATTAAGCCAATCAGGAGCGATGCTAAGAGTTTGGAATAGGAATCAGTCGAAGTCCTCTCAACTTGCAACAGAGTTGGACAATGTATATGTCTGCAAAACACCATGCGATGTTTCCGAAGGGGCTGATGTTACAATATTAATTTTGACAGATGCTGAAGCTGTGGATGAGGTTGTCTTCGGAGCCGAGGGTAACTCAGAAGGGTTGGCTAATAATCTAAAGCCTGGTTCGCTGTTAATTGACATGGGGACAACATCAGTTCTGAAGACTCGCGCCTTTGCTACCAAATTAGAAATGAGTGGCTCTGAATGGGTCGACGCTCCAGTTTCAGGAGGCACTACTGCAGCAGAATCCGGCACTCTAACTATTATGGTTGGAGGCAGCAATCAAGCATTCAAAAAAGCCCTGCCATGGCTGCAAATATTAGGAGAGCGAATAACACACGTTGGCGATACTGGAGCTGGCCAAATTGCTAAATCTGCAAATCAGATGATAGTCGGTCTTACAATAGGTGCAGTGGCAGAAGCGTTCACATTAGCTGACGCGAATGGGGTTGAACCCGCAAAGATCCGCGAGGCTTTGTTTGGTGGTTTTGCTCATAGTAGAATATTGGAACTACATGGTGAAAGAATGATCAAGAAAGATTTTCAGGCAAGAGCAAAATGCAGTATTCAAAGAAAGGATATAAAAGAGGCTATCGAGCTTGCCAGTGCATCTAATTGTAATCTGCCAAGCCTAGAAACAAATCTAAAACTATGGGACTACATGATAGAAGAGAATATGGGTGATTTAGATCACAGTGCCCTTCTTCTTGCAATTTCAGGACAAAAAAAAGAAGCCCCTTAAACAGATGAAGGGGCTTCTGATATTGCGCTAGAACTTTTAATTAAAAGTCCATACCACCCATACCGCCAGGCGCACCTGCAGGCATTGCTGGTTTTGGTTCCGGCTTCTCAGCTACCATTGCCTCTGTGGTAACCAAAAGTCCCGCGACAGAAGCTGCGTTTTGAAGTGCGGTACGAACAACCTTCGTCGGGTCTATGATACCTGCTTTTACCAAATCCCTAAACTTTCCTTCTTGAGCATCATAACCCCAGTTTGTATCGCGAGACTCTAGTAGTTTGCCTACAATAACAGATCCATCCTCTCCCGCATTTTCGGCGATCTGCCGTGCTGGAGCCTGAATTGCTTTTTTGACGATGTTGATGCCAACCAACTGATCGTCATTTGCCGCTTGAAGCCTAGAAAGACCCTGAGCGGCATAAATGAGCGCTGCTCCGCCTCCGGGAATGATTCCCTCTTCCACGGCAGCACGGGTTGCGTGCATCGCGTCATCAACACGGTCTTTTCTCTCTTTAACCTCAACTTCTGTTGATCCTCCGACCCTGATAACTGCCACACCCCCTGCTAGTTTTGCCAAGCGTTCCTGCAACTTCTCTCGGTCGTAATCTGAAGTGGTTTCTTCGACTTGAGCCCGAATTTGATTACAACGGCCCTCAATGTCTTTCTTTTTACCAGCACCATCAACGATTGTTGTCTCTTCTTTGGTGATGTTTACCCTTTTGGCAGTTCCCATCATATCTAGGGTGACAGTTTCTAAGTCGATGCCTAAGTCTTCTGAGATTACTGTTCCACCAGTGAGAATAGCTATGTCTTCCAACATTGCTTTTCTACGATCGCCGAAACCGGGTGCTTTAACAGCAGCCACTTTTAATCCACCGCGCAGTTTGTTAACGACTAGTGTTGCTAGCGCCTCACCTTCTATATCTTCAGCGATTATGAGGAGTGGTTTTCCGCTCTGAACCACTGCTTCGAGTACCGGCAGCATCGACTGCAGTGTAGTAAGTTTCTTCTCATGCAAGAGGATATAAGGTGATTCCAAATCGCTAATCATCTTCTCGGAATTTGTAACAAAGTATGGCGATAAGTAACCTCGGTCAAACTGCATGCCTTCAACGACATCAAGCTCTGTGTCTAGCGATTTCGCCTCTTCAACGGTGATAACACCCTCGTTGCCAACTCGATCCATAGCTTTTGCAATCATTTGGCCTATTTCGTCTTCACCGTTAGCCGAAATCGTGCCTACCTGTGAAACCTCTGCCGAAGTCTTTATCTTTTTCGACTTCTTTTCTAGGGCCCCTACGACTGATGTGACAGCCATGTCAATACCGCGCTTCAAATCCATTGGATTCATACCAGCAGCTACTGCCTTTGCGCCTTCCTTTACGATTGATTGAGCCAACACAGTAGCGGTGGTAGTTCCATCACCCGCATTATCGTTTGCCTTTGATGCCACTTCTCTTACCATTTGGGCACCCATGTTTTCGAACTTCTCGTTAAGCTCAATTTCCTTTGCCACTGTGACGCCATCTTTTGTAATTCTCGGCGCCCCGAAAGATTTATCGAGGACAACGTTCCGGCCTTTTGGGCCAAGTGTTGCTTTAACTGCGTTTGCTAGAACGTCAACGCCGTCGAGCATTTTTTGGCGCGCATCTGCCCCAAATTTAACTTCTTTTGCAGCCATTTGTCTGCCTTTCTCCTAATGAATGTAACTGAATATTTTAAACCAATCGTTAACCGATAACGCCCATTATGTCTGACTCTTTCATTATCAGAAGGTCGTCGCCATCGATTTTAACTTCTGTACCCGACCATTTTCCAAAGAGCACCGTATCGCCCTTTTTTACGTCTAGAGGCGTAATTCTGCCGTGATCGTCTCTCGCGCCCGGGCCAACCGATATTACCTTACCCTCCATTGGCTTTTCTTTTGCTGTATCTGGTATTATGATACCGCCTGCTGTTTTAGACTCGCTGTCTAAACGCTTAACAACAACGCGGTCATGCAATGGCCTAAATCCCATTCCATATCTCCATCTAAATGACTAAGTTTCCGTTAAAAACATTTTTTATCGTTGGCACTCTCGTGCTGCAACTGCCAGCATGTAGTGTCTGACAATCGAACTGTCAAGGATACGAGCAAAAAAACTTTAAATTTCTAAATCGAACGAGCTAATTCGGGCGCGTTTGGGCAGTTCCAAATCAGTCAGGCGCTAGCGTGACTTTTAAGCCATCTAAGTCAGGTGTGATTGTAATCTGACAAGATAATCTAGAATTTTCTTGAACATCGAAAGCGAGATCTAGCATGTCCATCTCCTCCTCACTTTTTTCCGGTACTTTATCCTTCCAGTCCTCGTCTACATACACATGGCAAGTCGCGCATGCGCAGGCGCCTCCGCACTCCGCCTTGATTTGCATTCCCTCATCACGAATAGCTTCCATAAGTTGCCAGCCGTCCACCCCTTCGATTTGGTGTTCATTACCATCGTGGTCTGTAACATAAAGTTTCATTATACCCCCAATTTTTCTTGTAAGTCAGAACTAGAAGTCGTGTATTGAAATCTTAGCCTACGTTCCGGATAAACGTACTTAAAGGCTTGCTGAGCCATTAGCGCGGCTTCGTGAAAACCCGACAATATCAATTTCAGCTTACCCGGATAATGGTTAATATCACCTACGGCAAATATCCCCTCTACATCGGTCTCGAATTTTTCTGTGTCTACAGTGATTAGGTTTCGATCGAGGTTTATCCCAAAATTAGCCACCGGACCCAATTTCATTGTAAGGCCATAGAAAGCCAAAAGCGTATCGCACTTTAAATCGTATTCACCTATGTCACCTTTAACTCTCAGCGACTCAATATTGCCAGAAGATCCCTTGATTTCCTTTAATTGCGCGATTTCGAGTACCATCTTATTTTCGGAAACCAAATTTCGCATTTTTTTTATCGTATCGGGTGCCGCCCGAAAATCATCTCGCCTATGAACCAACGTTAAACTTTTAGCAATCGGCTGTAGGCTTAAAGTCCAATCAAGGGCGGAATCACCACCGCCAGCGATCACCAAATTTTTGTTGCGAAAAATTTCCATCTTCTTAACAGAATAAAAAACGGAACTCCCCTCATATTCCTCGATATCTTTGAGTGGCGGCTTCTTCGGCACGAAACTTCCGCCCCCGGCAGCAATTACGATCACAGGTGCTTCAAGCGACACATTGCTATCGGTTGTTACAATCCAATTTCCATTCTCGCTCCTGACGATAGACTCTGCCATTTGGCCTAAGTGAAATATCGGTTCGAATGGCTGTATCTGTTCCAGAAGTTTGTCGGTCAGTTCTTGTCCAGTACATACCGGTATCGCTGGAATGTCATAAATAGGCTTTTCTGGATAAAGTTCTGCACATTGTCCGCCTGGGACATCGAGGATGTCTATCAAATGACACTTCATGTCGAGTAGACCAAGCTCGAAGACTGCAAATAATCCTACTGGTCCCGCACCTATTATTATCACATCAGTTTTTTTAATGCTGCCGTTCATATTTTTTCACGTTGTTTGTTAAATCTATCGACTTTTAGATAGTTGACCATATAAAGCGTTTGCATAGCGTTAAAACGAATATCAATCAATTCAAAAACATTAAAATAGTTTCGCTGATATCAATGCCAAGCCCTAACTCGCTCAAAATCGATATTATCCGTGCCGAAAGTTTCTAATACCGGTCATAACCATCGCAATTTCTTTTTCGTTAGCAGCATTTATGACTTCTTGATCTCTTATCGAACCACCTGGTTGTATTACTGCCGTCGCGCCCGCTTCAATCGCACTCAACAAGCCATCTGCGAATGGAAAAAACGCATCTGATGCAACTACAGAGCCGATTGATATAGATTTTTCCAGACCTAAGGCTCTCGACGCATCTTTTGCCTTACTTGCTGCGATGCGAGAAGCGTCAACCCTGCTCATTTGCCCAGCGCCGATACCTACAGAAGCTCCATCTTTCACGTAAACAATGGCGTTAGATTTAACGTGCTTTGCAATACGATATGCTATGAGAAGGTCTTTAAGTTCTCTGTCATTCGGGTGCCTCTCGGTGACAATTTGCAGATTTTCTTCCTCGACCGTTCCGGTATCGCCATCTTGCAATAAAAATCCACCGGCTATCCTTTTGATGGAATTTTCCATCATTCTTGGATTAGGGAGCCCTCCCGTTTCAAGTACCCTTAAATTCTTCTTTTCCATTAAAACTTTTTTAGCTTCCTCTGTAACATAGGGCGCTATGATTACTTCCGTAAATATTTCCAGTATTTCTGTCGCCACTTCTCCGGTAAGTTCCGCATTGAGAGCGACGATTCCACCAAACGCGCTTGTTTGATCGCATTGTACGGCTTTTTGATAAGCCTCTATTAAATTAGTTCCAATTGCAACACCGCAGGGATTAGCGTGTTTAATAATAGCAACAGCCGGTTCATCAAACTCAGCAACTAACTCAAAAGCAGCGTCTGTATCATTTAAGTTATTATAACTGAGTTCTTTGCCCTGAAGTTGTCTAGCAGTGCCCACTCCTTTTCGGTCACTAGACGTTTTATAGAGGGACGCGGACTGATGCGGGTTTTCACCATATCGTAACGTCTTCGGGTTTGAACCTGTAACCGTAAAATACTTTGGATTTTTAATATTTAGTTCGTTGCAAAACCAATTAGCAATTTCACTATCGTACGCAGCTGTGCGAGAAAACGCTTCCGCTGCTAATTTTTTTCTAAATTCTAGAGAGGTTGAACCTTCATGTTTTTCAATCTCGTCCAGTAAAGCGTCATAATCAACGGGGTCAATGATCACTGTTAAAGACTCATAGTTTTTAGCCGCGGCTCTTATCATTGCTGGCCCACCAATATCTATATTTTCAATACAAACATCAAAATTTGACCCCGTTTTAACCGTTTGTTCGAAGGGATAAAGGTTACACACCAAAAGATCGATAGGTAGTATATCGTTGTCCTTCATAGCGGTTTGGTGCTCCTTATCCCCTCTTTTTCCTAAAAGACCGCCATGAATTTTTGGATGAAGCGTTTTTACCCTCCCCCCCATTATTTCTGGAAACCCCGTTATTTCTGCAACATCAGTAGAAGATATCCCGGAAGACTTTAGGGCACCGGCTGTGCCTCCAGTTGAAATTATCTCAACATCGTATCTGCAAAGTTTTTCCGCCAGTGGCATCAAGTCTGCTTTGTCCGATACGGAAAGGAGTGCTCTTTTAATAGAGATCAGGTCGCTCATTTATCTACACCATCTTTGGTCCATTAATTTGATTAAATATCTTGTTTGCGGATTTAGAATTTATCCATTAATCAGCCGAATTATTCTCTTTTTCTTTATTTAGTTTATTCTCGCGCACAGCAATATATGCCGTACTTCCAAAAATTAAAACCGAACCGAACCAAGTAAAAATATCTGGGACCTCGCTAAAGAAGCAATATCCAAATAACGCAGCCCATATCATTCTCGTAAATTCTACGGGCATAACAACGGATGTCTCTCCTAATTTCAATGATTCATTCATCAACGTTTGAGCTATGGTTCCAAATGTCGCAATTATTAGCATTAAAATTAGCTGATAAACCGTAGGCGATTGCCATACTGGTATTGCTGCTATCAAAACCATAGGGGATAGAAAAATTGACGCATAAATAGCGATTGTTAGACTTGAGTCAGTACGTGTTAGAACCTTAATGACCATCAAAGCAAGAGACCAAATAATAGCTTGAGACAGTATCAAAATCGGTCCTAGCCCAAAATCGATTAACCCGGGACGGATAATAACCAAAGTACCCAAAAAACCAATTAGCAGAGCAGTTATCCTGCGTATTTTTATAATTTCGCCCAGTAACAATACAGCGAATAGCGTTGCAAATAATGGAACGGCAAAGCTTAGCGCGGTTACTTGCGCCAGAGGGGTGATGCTTAGGCCATAGAAAAAACAGAGCATGGCGCCGGCATTCAAAAGCCCGCGAAGCGCATGTAATTTAATCTTGCTGGTCCTTAATATTGCAAATCGATTTTTGAAAATGATCGGTGATAGCACAATAAGTCCCAGTGAAGCTCTAAAAAATGCTATCTGGAACGGATGTAAATCTTTTGATAGATCTCTCACTAATGCATGCATAGCAACAAATAACACCGATGCTAGCGTCATAAAAATAACTGCCCTGCTTGTCAAAGGTAATTTACTGAGGCGTGTTTGAAGCTTTTTAAATAAAGTCAAAGTATTTCTTAGCAGTTCAAAAGAAAAAATTTTATAATCAATTTCTATTGATTATTAGAATTTCATCCAATTTGGTTGAATAGGTATAATAGAACTCTCATTAGCAGTAAAAGTTTCTTTACGTGCATTACTATCTTTTACGGAGGCTATTTTTAATAAAGCCATCGCTAAATCACCTGCCACAGACCTTATCTCGCCCACATTCCTTTCATCGAAAATTATGGGCGTCCCTGGCAAAATTGCAGGTCCCACAACTTTGCATGGCATAAGCCTTTTTTTAATCAAGCCTCGATATTTTGTCCGCGCAGTCAATTCTTGCCCCATATAACATCCTTTGTCCCAACTAATACCATTCAACTCATCAAAGCCTGCTTCCAACAAGATTGTTTTATTTTGCTCCAAATCATAAGTTGCGTCGGGTATCCCAAGACCTATTCTCATTCTTTGATAAGATTCCACAGTGCCAGGTTTGAGAGATCGTTCGGACACCGTTGAGCTCGAAGGTAGAATAATTCGCACGCCCATAAGTTCATGTCGTGGATCTACCATTACATGCCCACCACGGTATGAGCGTGTGGCACCAGGCCTTTTAGGCAAATCCAAAAGCTTTAGAATTTTTTCCCCAAAGCCAACAAGAATTTTATGATCGTCACTTGCGTCTCGCAAATTAACTTCAGACCTAAGTTTATAGATTTTCAGTTTCATTAAAATTTCTTTAAGGTGGCTCCACTCGCAATCCAGTAGCACAGTGTTCTCATCGCCTTGCACAATAAAAAAATCATATAAAAATTTACCTTGGGGTGTGAGCAATGCTGCGTAGATACTATTTTCCGCAGATACGGACTCGACATCATTCGAGACGAGCCCCTGCAATAACTTCACGCTATCGAGCCCACTTATCTCTAAAACAGATCTAGTACCTAGTTCAACACAATAATTTTCAGAATACATCTCGCTTGGTCCCAGTTGTTTCAGACATTGTTAAGATGAGGTTATACCTACACCCATTTGCAAGTATATCTACCATTCATAGCAGATGTTAAAGAAAACTTGTTTTTAATTCCAAAAGATTACATAAAGCTAATTCACTACCTAGATGTTTTGGCTTTTTATCTATGTGCACACTTATTATTCGATGGCACCCAGGAGACGCCTGGCCCCTGATCATAGGGAGCAATCGAGATGAGATGAAAACCCGACAATCGAAACCACCGGGTAGGCACTGGCCTGACCGGCCTGAAATAATTGCTGGGATAGATGAAACAGCAGGTGGCAGCTGGCTCGGTGTTAATGACTTTGGCGTTGTTGCTGCAATTTTGAATCGCTCCAATTCGCTAGGGCCAAAAGAAGGAAAACGTTCACGAGGAGAGTTAGTCCTTGAGGCACTCGATCATGCTGACGCAAGTGATGCAGCCGAAGCCATAACTAGTATAAACGAAAAAGCATATAGATCGTTTAACATGATCGTGGCTGATAATAGAGATGCATTCTGGCTTAAACACACAGAGACAGACAGTATCGCCTTAAACAGTATTCCTGAGGGAATTTCAATGATAACAGCAGATGATCTAAACGATATTAAATCGCCTAGGATTGCTAACTATCTTGAAAGAATACGAAAAACTAGCATTCCGAATCCTGGAACCAATGACTGGGATGCTTGGCAAAAAATTTTAGCAGATCAGAGTGAACGCATCGATGGCAATCCTTTGACATCAATTAATATAAAAACAGATTATGGTTTTGGCACGGTGTCTTCTTCTCTATTAGCAGTCCCATACTCACAAGAGAGGAAGGTTCAATGGAAATTCTGCCCTGGCACACCAGACACAACTCCTTTTGACTTCGTTGAAATATAAGCACTTAGTAAGCCTCCAAAAAAAGAGGCCCATCCATGACCAAAACAAAAATATGCGTGAATGTGGTCAAGCCGACGTTATTTGATATGATGTCAACTCTGCTTGCAACAAACATGCTATCAAAAGTTAGGGATTAGCAAATGGCTAATAGAAAAAAATTATACGAGGGAAAAGCCAAAATTCTTTACAAAGGTCCAAGGCCAGGGACACTCGTTCAGTATTTTAAAGACGATGCAACAGCTTTCAACAATGAAAAACGTGGAGTTATAACGGGTAAAGGGGTTTTAAATAACACTATCAGTGAATACATGATGACACGTCTGACAGAGATTGGTATCACAACTCACTTCATCGAGCGATTAAACATGCGTGAACAGCTCATAAAGGAAGTTGAAATAATTCCCATTGAGGTGGTCGTTCGGAATATCGCAGCTGGTCAAATATGTAAGCGGCTGGGTCTTGACGAAGGTCAACCTCTACCCAGGTCGCTGGTAGAATATTACTATAAAGCTGACGAATTAGGAGATCCGCTTATTTCCGATGAACATGTGACGGCATTTGGCTGGGCCAGCCACCAGGAGTTAGAAGAGATTGTTGCGGTGACATTGAGGGTTAATGATTTTTTATCAGGTATATTTTTGGGCATCGGTGTTCGATTAATTGATTTTAAACTCGAATTTGGACGTCTCTTTACCGACGATAACGTTCAAATTGTACTTGCTGATGAAATTAGCCCAGACAACTGCCGGCTGTGGGACATCAAGACCAACGAAAAGCTTGACAAAGATCGTTTTAGAAGGGATTTGGGAGGAGAGCGGGAAGCTTATCAGGATATAGCAAGGCGGCTCGGTGTGCTTCCAGAAATGGGAAACTAAGTATCTTTAAGCGAACGCTAACCGAATTGATTTCGAATAGGACCACAGCATTATGAAAGTTCAGATCCATATTTCGTTGAAGAATGGTGTTTTAGACCCTCAAGGAAAAGCTATTGAGAATTCGTTAATAAATTTGGGATTTGATAAAGTAGAAAATGTTCGGCAAGGAAAGTTTATCGAGTTAGATATTGACGAAAATGATCCTGTTGAAGCGCGGAAGCAAGCAACGGAAATGTGCGAGAAACTTCTGGCAAATACCGTTATTGAAAACTATCGAGTGGATCTAGAGTAAACATTAACAAGTGACATCAAGCTTTTGACCATTAATTAAAAGACAACATCACAAGATCTGCGGCAGCAGGACTGCAAACAATGGGCGTGTCGTGCAATATAGCAAGCCTGGTAAGCGCTATAAGGTCCACATCGTTTGAATAATTTGCCTCTGGATCAGCAAAAAATATTATTGCGTCCAATTCACCCGTTGCGATCAAAGCTCCCAGCTGTTGATCACCACCGCGCGTACCTCGCTGCAATCTTTCAATATTTAACTTTGGATATATCTCGCGGAGCATTGAACCAGTACCGCCAGTGCAGATAATATGCTGTTTCGAAAGGGTATTAAGATGTCTTCCCACCCATGCGTTCAATTGTGATTTGCGCCTATTATGAGCCACGACAGCAATCCGTCTCGGGGTCGTCGAGAGTTTTGCCGCGCGGCTACGTATTTCCATCAGAGACCGTATTTGAGGGACAAGACCTTCCTTGTCTGCTGGGAAAATGTCCTGAAAAGCAGCTGTGCCTACGGTGAATGCCGATGCACCCGCTTGTGCTGCAGCAGTTATTTTATCCTGACTATCTATACTTCCTGCAATTACAACTGGCTTGTCAGACACCTTACACACTTCGAACATTAGCCTACCGACATCACCTTTGTATCTATAGGCCAAAAGATCTAAACCATGAACCCGATCCAATGCTGCCAAAGATCGTGCACTTTCAACTATGTCCTCCAAAGTTCCTTGCAGTTCACTAGGATGGCCAACTATTTGACCCGGAAACGGAAAGTACCGTATTGGATTGGCACGAATAATCTCTATTACCTCTCTTGCTCGAGTCCCACCTAGCAAACAATCAACATCCAGTTTTACAGATGCCTCAGCCGACCCTAATTCTCTATCTGCATCTAGACTAACCACTTCCAGGTATGACCTGCCGCCCGCCTCCCTGATTTTTTTTGCTAGACGTTTTAAATCATCAAAAGGCAAGCCGACATCTTTAAAGCCGATATGTCTTACGCCTCCAGCCAATACTTCATCTAATTTTTCTAGTGCATTCGGAATAGTGCTATCGTTGGATGTGAGCATAAAAATGAAGTTGAAGCTCATCTGTTTTAATTCCAATCGAAGATTGTCTGCAATTGATTTCAGTGAAGCATCTAAAGTCTATTGTAAAATGATATATAGGTTCAAGGCCTTATCCACTTTAAACGTAATGCGGTTGCGGATTGTTGTGAAAACTAACAATTAAAAAAATCGATTCGTGAATATATTGATTTTCAGAATAGTTAATCATTTGCTTTTAGTTATTTTGAAAGCTTTGTTTCCAAAAGCCTTATTTACAGAAAAAAGTCTGGCTTGCAAAGGTGTCAACCCTTCCGTAACTTGGCTGCATCTAACTATTTCAGAGCATGGTGAAATGAATTCTACCATTGTTATATTTCCTGGAACCAACCGAGAACACGATATGGTGATGGCCGTGCAGCAAGCAAGTGGTAAAAAACCGAACTTTGTTTGGTACAATGATACAAGTTTTCCAAAAACGGACTTAATAATAGTGCCAGGCGGTTTTTCTTACGGCGATTATCTTCGCTCCGGTGCAATGGCAGCAAGATCCCCTGCAATGAATTCGGTTTTAGAGTATGCATCTAAAGGGGTTCCGATACTCGGCGTATGTAACGGATTTCAAATCCTAACGGAAGTTGGTCTATTGCCGGGTGCATTAATCCGAAACAAGAACCTGAAATTTATCTGCAGAAATGTTAGTATAAAAGTTGAAGTTGATGACTCGATCTTTACATCGCGATATTCAAAAGGCCAGATTTTATCTATACCAGTAGCGCACAATGATGGAAACTATTTTGCTAGCGAAGGTCTTTTGCAGGAATTACATGACAAGAGTCAGATCGCCTTCAAGTATACTGATCAATCAGGCAGAGTAGATGCGTCAACAAATCCAAATGGATCCTGTGAAAATATTGCAGGGATATTGAACGCGCAAAAGAATGTACTGGGATTAATGCCCCATCCAGAAAATGCTACTGACCGTAATCTTGGAGGTATAGACGGCAGACCACTTTTCCAAAGTTTAGTGGATGCAATCACATGACACCCACCAGTGGCAACCCAACCATTGAAGATGCACTCGAGCATGGGCTTTCTCGAGACGAGTTCAATAATATACAAGAAATTTTAGGCAGGCCTCCAACCTATACTGAGCTTGGAATTTTTTCTTCAATGTGGTCGGAGCATTGCTCATATAAGTCATCAAAAAAATGGCTCAAAACGCTACCTACGAGTGGGGAAAACGTAATACAAGGTCCGGGGGAGAATGCTGGAGTAATATCGATAGGGGATGGGCAGGCTGCCGTTTTCAAAATAGAAAGCCATAATCATCCTAGCTTCATTGAACCGTACCAGGGCGCGGCAACAGGCGTTGGAGGTATATTGCGCGATGTTTTCACAATGGGAGCGCGTCCGGTGGCCAACCTAAATGCTCTGAGATTTGGTTCTCCAAAAAACGAAAAAACCAAACACCTACTCTCAGGCGTCGTTGCAGGAATTGGCGGTTATGGAAATTGCATTGGCGTTCCTACGGTTGGTGGTGAGGTTGATTTCCACTCTGCTTATAACGGGAATAATCTTGTAAACGCAATGACTGTTGGAATAGCTCAAAGTAATAAAATTTTTTATTCTGCAGCTGCCGGGAGCGGTAATCCAGTTATTTACGTAGGTGCTAAAACAGGTAGAGACGGAATCCACGGAGCCACAATGTCCTCTGCAGAATTCAATGAAGATGCAGAAGAAAAACGCCCTACTGTTCAAGTTGGCGACCCCTTTACGGAAAAACTTCTCCTAGAAGCTTGCCTCGAACTGATGGAAAGTGACGCTATCATAGCTATTCAAGATATGGGAGCAGCTGGTTTGACATCGTCATCGGTTGAAATGGCTGGTAAGGGTGGACTAGGGATGAAGCTGAACCTAGATCATGTTCCTGTTAGAGAAGAGGGCATGAGTGCCTATGAAATAATGCTTTCCGAGAGTCAGGAACGAATGTTGATGATACTGGATCCAAATACAGAAGACCTTGCTAGAGAAATCTTCAATAAATGGGGACTAGATTTCGCTGTTATAGGAACCCTTAATGATACAGGACATCTTGAAGTTGTGAAAAATGGCATTTCAGAAGCTAATATACCAATTGATCCAATGGTTGATCAGTCACCTGAATATGATAGACCTTGGTCTGAAATTCCAAAACAAGAACAAATAAGATCATCGGACTATCCGCCAAAGGGTTCGCTACAGGATGTATTTAAAGTTCTAATCGGGTGTCCCGACTTATCAAGCCGACGTTGGATTTGGGAACAATATGATCATTTGGTTATGAATAACACAATAGCAAGGCCAGGAGGCGACGCTGCCGTCGTTCGTGTAAATAACACTAACAAAGCGATAGCAATGTCTGTCGATTGTACACCACGTTATTGTTTAGCAGACCCAAAAGTTGGGGGGGCACAAGCAGTAGCAGAAGCATGGCGAAATATAACGGCGACAGGAGCGCAGCCACTTGCAATTACCAACAACATGAATTTCGGGAACCCCGAAAAACCAGAAATTATGGGCCAATTCGTTGGCTGTATAAAAGGTATGAGCGAGGCCGCATTAAAACTCAAGTTTCCGGTCGTTTCAGGTAATGTCTCCCTTTACAATGAGACAAATGGGGTTGCTATCCTACCTACCCCAGTCATTGGTGGGGTAGGCCTACTGGAAGATCTGGGCAAGTCTGCTACTATTGCATTAAAACGACACGACGAAGATATAATATTGATAGGCTCATGCAGTGGGTGGCTAGGCCAGTCTATCTATTTGCGGGAAATTCATGGGCTGGAAATGGGCGCGCCACCACCTTTAGACTTAGACGAAGAAAGGAGAAATGGTGACCTGGTCAGAAATCTTATTAAACAAGGTACTGTTAGCGCCTGTCATGATGTTTCTGATGGCGGCATCTTAATCGCAATAGCTGAAATGGCTCTAGCCTCTGTTAAAGATGCGATGTTTTTAGGGGGGAAAATTACGAACCCAACTAACATTCCAGATCATGCTTTCTTTTTTGGTGAAGAGCAAAGCCGCTATATTTTAACATCCCCAGACGCGAACAGCATTCTGGAAATAGCCAAGAGACATAATGTAACAGCCAAAATATTAGGAAAAACAACTAAGCACCAAGAGTTGACAATAGATAAAATTGGGAACATATCTTTACAACAGTGTTTCGAAATTAATGAACGATGGCTGCCGGAATTTATGAAGACAGCCTAATTTTGAGGTGGGATCGCTTACAAATGCCGATGGAAAGCTCAGAGATAGAAGCGCTTATCAAGGAATCCTTCCCAGATGCTCACGTTGAAATTGAGGATCTAAGGGGCGACGGAGATCACTATGCGGCGACAGTGGTATCATCAGCTTTTGTTGGGAAAACGAAAGTAAAGCAGCATCAGATGGTCTATGCGGCCCTCAAAGGCAGAATGGGAAACGAGCTCCATGCTCTTGCATTACAAACGTCTCCACCAAACACCACTAATTAAAACCAAATAAATATACGGAGTTTTATTATTATGGATGAAAACACCCGACAACGAATTCAAACGGAAGTTGATACAAACGACGTTCTTCTTTTTATGAAAGGCACACCAGTTTTCCCCCAATGCGGATTTTCAGCTGCGGTCATCCAAGTATTAAGCCATCTGCAAGTTAAATTCAACAGCGTAAACGTACTAGAAGATATGGATATTCGAGAAGGCATTAAGCATTATTCTGACTGGCCAACTATCCCACAATTGTATGTTAAAGGTGAGTTTGTCGGTGGGTGCGACATAATAAGAGAGATGTTTGAGACTGGTGAACTTAGCAGTTTTCTTGCAGAAAAAGGAATAGAGTTATCTTCTAAAGCATGAGCAAACTATAGGGAACTAACCACGAGTTAATATGCTATCTCGAAACAATACGCGGACACTACTACGTCGTATCTTAGATCCATCTGCTAAAACTCTGTTTGCTATTTCATTAATTACTCTCTGTGCCGCAGTTTACCTCGCTATACCCAATATGCAATTTTTGCTAAAGGGCTCTTTTGGAGAGGCTAAGATCGGTAAAAAGCTCTCTACTACTTCTGAATATACGGTTTACGTGGCAAAATTACAGTTATCAGGTAGGGACTCTAAGCAAGGGAAAATAACGTCTGATCGTCCCAATTTAAAAATTGGTGATATAGTACCCGTTTTTTATAGACGCGACGAGAACAGCAAGATGCTCGCGATAGAGCTCTTCGCGCCATGGGTCCGTTCTCTTTGGCTTTTAGCTGCAAGTTTTTCAGCCCTCGGCCTCGCCTTAAGAGAGCGCGACAAAGAAGCAGCAGCCGAGGGAAATTAACGAAAGATATTATGCTATTTTTTGGTGCCTAGTTACGTGAGTAGTACTCAATAACAAAGTTCGGTTCCATGCGGACTGGGTATGGAATCTCATCCAATTTTGGCTGTCGTAGGAAAGTCCCTTTTAACTTAGACGTATCTACATCAACGTAATCTGGAATATCACGCTCACTAGACGCTACTGCCTCCAAGACCATTGGGATCTCGCGCGACTTTTCTTTAACTTCTATAACGTCGCCTTCTTTACAGAGAAAAGACGGAATAGTTACTCTCCTACCATTAACACTTACGTGGCCATGACTTACAAATTGTCTAGCTCCAAAAACGGTGGGCACAAATTTCATTCTATAAATCACAGCATCTAGCCTGCATTCAAGTATGCCCACAAGGTTTTCACCTGTATCCCCTCTCCGTCTTACTGCTTCCCTGTAATATCTCCGGAACTGTTTTTCTCCTATATTGCCATAATAACCTTTTAGCTTTTGTTTAGCCATCAACTGAACACCAAAGTCTGAGGGCTTCTTTCTTCTTTGGCCGTGTTGACCCGGCCCGTATTCGCGTTTATTGAAAGGAGATTTCGGCCGGCCCCAGAGGTTCACTCCAAGGCGACGATCAATTTTATGTTTTGCGCTGATTCTATTACTCATTTGCGGCTCCTCATAAGCCAAAAGGTTGTCCCGGTAGGGCCTTACGCCGGTAGCCCCTCCGTGAATGGCTACACATTTCCGAGAATTGCTGGCGAATATATTGAAGAGGAGAAAAAAGTCAAACTTTGAAATAAAAAATATTGCATTCACATCACTGTCCATTAAATATCAGAGGGTTTCCGATAGCATCAAAAGAATATTCAGAGCTGAAGGTCGGTGAAATGATGGAATGGATTAATGACCCCGCTGTATGGGCTAGCCTAGCGACACTGACAGTTCTCGAGATCATTTTGGGCATAGACAATGTCATCTTTGTATCGATAGTCGCTAATAAGCTTCCAGAGAACCAACGTAATAAGGCCAGGAAAATTGGTCTTGGTTTAGCGCTCGTACTGCGCCTCATTTTCCTTTCGATGTTAGCTTGGCTTGTTGGACTGACGGATCCTATTTTCAGTATAAAAGACCACGCTGTGTCATGGAGAGATTTGATCTTGTTAAGTGGCGGTTTGTTTTTGGTCTATAAGTCCTGCAAAGAAATCAAAGTTACCGTCAACGGAGAACCCGAAAACACTTCAAAAGGGGGAGTAGGTAGTTTTTCTGGTGTAATTGCACAAATCGTCGTACTTGATCTTGTTTTTTCGATTGATTCAGTCCTAACAGCTATCGGATTGGCTGAACACTTATTCATAATGATAACGGCAGTTATTATCGCGATGGCAGTTATGCTGACAGCATCCAAACCAATAAGTGAGTTCATCTACAAACATCCTACATCAAAAATGCTCGCTCTTTGTTTTCTACTCATCGTTGGTATTGTTTTAGTAGCCGATGGTATACATATCCATATTCCCAGAGCGTATTTATATGCAGCTATTGCTTTTTCAATCGTGGTTGAGGCTCTCAACTTGCTGATGAAAAGCAACAGTCACAAATAATCATCGAGATTTGGTTTCAATTTGAAACGCATAAACCTACTTGCTATCGGGTGTATAGTTGCTCAAGGCAGTTACTATTCCGTGCAATGTCCTAATCTCCTGATTGGTTAGGGTGGCTTTATTAAACATTGCGCGCAGATTTCTACAAATCGTTGGGGCCAACTCTTCCGGGTATAAAAAACCTGCTGCATCTAAATGCTTTTCTAGTCGTTTATAAAAATATTCTCTCTCCCCAATTGTGGAAAGTTCACTGTTACCCCATTTTCGTGAACCCACCGTTTGCATTAAACTCGCTTGAAACCATTCGTATCCCACCAACAACACGGCTTGCGCTAAATTCAAAGATGAAAATTCTGGGTTCAGAGGAATATTTACTACGTAATCAGCTAATGCTATATCATCGTTAATTAGTCCGGATCTTTCTGGACCAAACAAAAAACCAATGTTATCTCCTGCAAACTTTGTATCGAAAAATAGTTTTGCCGCCTCTTTTGGTGTAACGACTTTTTTTGCTAAATCTCTCTGACGGGCAGTGGTAGCAAAAAGTCTATTTAAGTCCCAAACGGCGTCTTCGGTTTGTTCGAAAACCTCCGCACTTTTTAACACCTCATTCGCTCCAGACGCCATAGCCTCAGCAGCTGGGTTTGGCCATCCATCTCTGGGTCGCACAAGCCGTAATTCCCTTAACCCACAATTCAACATGGCCCTCGCAACAGCACCAATATTCTCTCCTAATTGTGGTTCGACAAGGATTACGACTGGTCGATTATTTTGAACTTGTGCTTTGTTCAAGAAGTACTTCTCTCACCCCGAGTTTAGATATTATTAGCTTTAAATATTCTCGTCATTTTTTCAGCGTTACATAGCAAGGTAGTGGGATGTCGAAAAGTTAAAAAATAACTTGTTCTAACTCATCTTCCAAGAAGTACCATCTTTACTATCTTCTAAAGTTACGCCGATCGATTCTAATTTATCACGAATTTCGTCGGCTTTTTTAAAGTCTTTGATTTCTCTAGCCTTGTTTCTGGAGAGGATTAATTGCTCTATTTCCGAGGAAGTTAAACTATTACTTTTCGATGCCCCCCTACGAAACCAATCTTCCGATTTTTCATCCAGAAGACCCAAAAGCCTGGCCGACTCAAGGAGCTCTGACCTTATTTTATTTTTGACCTCATTATCACTTGCTTTGTTTGGGGCCCCCGCCAATTTGTGCAATTCAGACAAGGCAAGGGGGGTATTAAGATCGTCTGCCAAAGCATCTAAAACCGACACTCCAGGCAAAGCATTGTGATGCACATTATCTTTAGAAATTCCAATGGCTTGATAAAGGCGATCCAATGCAGCCTGAGCGTCCGATAACCCCTTAATTGAATAATTAAGAGGAGCGCGATAATGGCCCGACAATAATGCGTAGCGAATGGTTTCTCCGGGCCAATCCTTCAAAAGATCATTGACCGTGTAAAAATTACCTAATGACTTAGACATCTTTTCACCCTCAACAGTGACGTAGCCATTGTGCATCCAAAGATTAGCCATTTTACACGTCCCAAACGCGCATCGAGATTGAGCTATCTCGTTCTCATGATGTGGAAAAATCAAATCTATGCCGCCTGCGTGAATATCAAATGTTTCGCCAAGATACATTTTACTCATTGCCGAACATTCTATGTGCCAGCCAGGTCGGCCAAAACCCCATGGACTATGCCAACCAGGAGCATCGCTACCCGAGGGTTTCCATAAAATAAAATCAGTGGGATCATTTTTATATGGAGCAACGTCTACTCTAGCTCCTGCGATTTGCTTATCTCGGTTCCTGCCAGATAACTGACCATAATCTGGCATGGAGGGAACACTGAATAGCACGTGACCTTGTTTTTCGTAGGCATTTCCCTTTTCCATGAGATTCTCTATCATCTCAATCATTTGACTTACATGCTCTGTGGCTCTGGGTTCAATATCCGGAGTTAACGCTCCAAGAGCATTCATATCCGAATGGAAAATTTTTGTCGTTTCCTCTGTAATTTCCTTGATGGATCTACCACTCTTCTTAGCACGTTCATTAATTTTATCATCAACGTCCGTTATGTTCCTAACATAAGTCACCCGTGGAAACCGATGTTTTAAAAGACGATATAAAACATCAAAGACAACAACGGGCCTAGCATTGCCAATATGGGCATGGTCGTAGACAGTAGGACCGCATACATACAAGCGGATGTTACTTTCATCTAAAGGTACAAATGGTACCTTTTTACGAGTAAAAGTATCATAGAAGGAAAGTGGTTTGACGGTGGAAAAGTCCATTTTACTCAAAACGATCTCAGTTGTTGTTTATTTGATAAGAAGCCTTGTAAGAGTTAGTAATAGGATATCTTCGGTCCCTTCCAAAAGCTCTATGACCTATTTTGACGCCTGGAGGCGCCTGCCTTCGCTTATACTCAGCTCTGTCAAGCATTTGCCAAATTCTCATAACAACGTCAATATCAAACCCTCTAGATGCTATTTCTTGAACATTTGCCTCGTCTTCAATTAAACCATGCAGGATAGCATCTAATTCTTCATATGGTGGAAGAGTATCTTCATCTTTTTGGTCTGGTTTTAATTCAGCAGATGGCGGTTTAGAAATTATCCTCTCAGGCATAACTGCACCCTCAGGTCCCAAAGCTCCATTAGGCCTTAACTTATTTCGCCATTTAGAGAGTTCAAAGACGGTCATCTTGTAGACATCTTTTAAGACAGAATAGCCACCACACATGTCACCATATAGAGTTGCATAGCCAACCGACATCTCCGACTTGTTGCCAGTAGATAACACCATTGCTCCCAACTTGTTAGACAGTGCCATTAATGTTAAGCCTCTTGAACGCGACTGGATATTCTCCTCCGTAATTCCTGTCTCTGATCCTTTGAAATGATCCAACAACATCTCGTCGAAAGCATTCATGGCCGGCCCAATGGGAACTGTATCTATTTTAACACCCAACATATTTGCAGCTGCGGCTGCATCCTCGAGACTTTCCTTGCTAGTATATGGGGAGGGCATCATCACACAATGCACGCGATCCGAGCCTAATGCGTCAACTGCTACCGCAGCGCTTAGGGCAGAATCGATACCACCAGACATCCCCAAAATTACACCAGGGAAACCATTTTTGTTAACATAGTCTCGCAAACCAAGGGTCATCGCCTGGTAGGTTGCTTCCAATCCGGTTTCTAGATTACAGGTATTTCCCTGTTCACATATCCAGCCGTCACCTCTTCTTTTCCAGTAGGTGATGGCCAGATTTTCTTGCCATGCAGGAAGCTGCCAACTAATAGTTCGGTCGGCGTTCATAATAAAAGACGCACCGTCAAAAACGAGTTCATCTTGCCCACCTATCTGGTTGAGATAAACGAGCGGACGTTTGGACTCCACCACTCTTGCAACGGCGTGATGAACCCTCATATCTGTTTTACCCGCCTCAAAAGGCGACCCGTTAGGCACTAAAATAATTTCTCCCCCTGTCTCGGTAATACACTCTACAACTTCTGGCGTCCAAATATCTTCGCAAATTGGTACCCCAATGCGAACATCTTTGAAGCTTATTGGGCCAGGCATCGGGCCAGGATCGAAAACTCTCTTTTCATCAAAGACGCCATAATTAGGCAGGTCATATTTATGCCGCACCGTAGTTATAGCACCCCCTTCGATTAAAAGTAGTGAGTTGTGCAAACGGTCACTTTCTACCCAAGGCGTTCCTAAAAGCACCGCTGGTCCACCATCACTTGTTTCGGAGGCAAACGCCTCAACGGCGCTCCGTAGCGATGAAATAAATTGCGGCTTACGAACGAGGTCCTCGGGCGGGTATCCGCAAGTGTAAAGTTCCGAAGTTAATATTAGATCAGCGCCCTCTTCGGCAGCCTTTTTCCTCGTCTCACGCAGCTTTTCTAAGTTTGCGCCGATTTTCCCTACTGTCGGATTTAATTGGGCTAGTGCTATAACAAGTTTATCAGTCATCGAAAATTGCCTGCTCTAATAGATGTCGATTAAACAAATTGGTTCTAATGTGTTTAGATTCTGGGCCATATTAAATGTTTTACAAGTCACGAGAATGCGAAAATTTTCTAAAATCGACAAGCAAATTCCCTATCTAACAGAAAAGAAGAAAAAATTACACTATAGACTCTACTTTCCCTTATCATCTTTGAGAGAGGTTAATTTTTACGGACAATTATAGGAAATTACAAATCACTGATCGGAGGGAAGATGAGCTCAGCATATGTTATTGCAAGCGTACATGTTACCAACGCGATTGAATTTGAAAAATATAGGCTTCAAGTTCCATCTGTGACCGAGGGCTATGGTGGAAAATACCTAGCACGGGGCGGAAAACAAAAAACACTGGAAGGCGAGCCGTTTATCGGAAATCGCACTGTAATTGTGGAATTTGAAAACTATGAGCGGGCATTGGAATGGTATCACTCAAACGAGTACAGTCAATTAGTGAAGCTCCGCCAGGCAGGTTCATATGGGACCTTGGTGGTAGTTGAAGGGGTCTAAAATTGATTAAGATCTACTTTAAAAGCTGACCCACGAGGTAGAATTCACATTGTAGAGATATTACTAAGCTTGGTAGCCGATATGCGACATAAGACAGGTTTTTGATCCTAATATATATAAATTTTAATGATCCATCGACCATTGTGAAATCATACCTAACATTGAAGTGCAAGAAGCATGACCATTTTAACGCGAGAGACCGACGTTACTATCTCAGGTGGAGGACCGGTAGGGCTTACACTTGCCAATCTACTGGGGCAAGCTCAAATCGGGGTAATAATACTGGAAAAAAATGACTCTCCCTTTGATATCCCCAGGGCCATAACCTTAGATGACGAAGGCTGCAGAACTATTCAGGCGGCAGCTCTCGACAAACAATTTCTTCCCTCAACAGTGCGGGGAAAAGGCGCACGGTATTATGGAGAAGACAATCGTCCATTTGCCGAGGTTGGCCCCGGGCCAGTAGAGTTTGGTTTTCCCAAACGAACACACTTCTTCCAACCAAACCTAGATAAAATTCTTGTGGATGGCTTAAACAGATATCGACAAGCAAATATCTTTTTTGGGCATAAGTTAATGGGTTTTTCCGAAACTGATACCGGCATCAAAGTCGAGGTTTTCACCCATAACAAAAAAAGCCATGATGTCTTCTGCAAATTCCTCATTGGAGCAGACGGCGCAAGGAGTGACGTCCGACAAAAATAAGGTATAAAAATGATAGGTGAAACTTATCCTGAGGACTAGGTAATCGTTGACACTAAAAACGATCCAGACCAAGAGCCAGTGTCAAAATTTTACTGCCGAAGAGATCGACCTTACGTCAGTATACCTGCTCCTGATGAAGGTCGTCGATATTAATGTAGAGTTCAACAAGAAGACAGGCGCCAAAAATTATTAGATTTTGATAATATTCGGGAAAGATTGAGCTCGATACGATCAATCCGCCCAGAAGATATCATCCGTTCCACTATCTACACGTTTGAAGCCAAAATTTTAGAAAGATGGCGTTGTGGGTGATCACTGCTAGCTGGAGACGTTGCCCATCT
>NZGS01000067.1 GCA_002690995.1 Rhodospirillaceae bacterium | reverse complement strand
TGTATGGAGGAGTTGTATTTATTCGGGAGGTTGGGGAAAAATGAAAAGGAAACCCGTGTGGGAAAAGCCATTGGGAGTAATCTGATCAATCGGCTGATTGTGATGATGGATGAGGAACTTTCCTTCCGGGAGTGTGAAAAGTATTTGATCATGCGGGAGTATTTGGAAAAATTTGAAAAAAGTGATAGAAAAGAGTTGAGTTATTTGCGAGTGATTTGCAAAATTTTAGTTGAAGGTGATTTATGTCGGAGAAATAGTTATGGTAGAAGCTGGTGGTGTCATCGGTTAGAGGGTGAAGGTGACGTGGCTTCAGATGAAGTTTATTTTGAAAAGTTTAAGGAGTATTTTGAAAAAAGAGACGAGGCATGGGCAATCTGGATGTTTAAAATTTTAAATGGTGGAAATTCGGATGGGAAGAAGAGATTCCGCCGTAGTGAAAATATTTATAGGATTTGGGAATATTTGTTTGATTTGGAAATTGTAAAAAAAAATGAAAAATTGAAAAAGGTGTTGGATTGGAAATTGAAGGAATTTTTTAAAAAGGATAGAAAGGAGAGATTTATTTTCTTGTATGCGTCCGTCGACTTGTGCATGTATTATGATGGTACCTGGGATGAATCTTGGGCCGGAAAATATGAAATGGATTTGTATAATTTTAAGGAAATGTATAAGGATGGAATTGATTTGGAAAAAAGAAAAAGAATGAAAATGGATGATTTTGTGTTGGATATGCATACGTCCGCCGGGAAAATGTTAGGAAAGAGTAAAGAAGATTTTAAAAGAGAGGGGTGTTTTGTGTTGAATGAAAAGGAAAAATATTTGAGGAATGATTGGAAAAATTTTTATGTGAATTTTGTTGGAAAAGATAAAAAACTTGGTGTTGGATTGAATAAGAAGGAAAAGAAGGAAAGAGAAAAAAAAGAAAAATTAGAAAAGAAGGAAAGAGAAAAGAAAGAAAAATTAGAAAAGAAGGAAAGAGAAAAGAAAGAAAAATTGGAATTGAAGGAAAGAGAAAAGAAAGAAAAATTAGAAAAGAAGGAAAGAGAAAAGGTGGTGAGGAAAAAAAAAAGTAAAAAAAATGAATTAAATTTTGTGGAAAATAGGGAATTGTTGGAATTGGATGAAAGTGAAATAAAATTGTGTAGTGATGTGGTGTGTGGGAATAAAGTCGTGTGTTTTGAATATGATGGAAAAATTTATAAAGAGGGAAGAAAGAGTATGAATTATAATTTGGATTATTATGTGTTTGATATGTGTAAAGAGTTGTTTGGGTTGAATTGTATTGGGATGGAGTTGCGGTTGGGAAAGTTTCGGATTGTGAAAAAGGATAAGAGTGTGTTAAGTTATAAGGATAATTGGATGGTGGAGGAAACGGAGGAAGAGGTGGTGTATTGTGTAATGGATAAGATTGGAAATTGTGAAATGTTGATTGAAAAAAAGGAAGAAGTGGTGAAAAATGCGAGTTGGTTGAAGGAGTATTGTAGGATTGGCATGGTGCGGGGAATTTTCCGCGTGAGTGATTTTAATATGAGAAATGTGCTGATTGATGGAAATGGCGAGTTGGTGAGTATTGATGAAAATGATATTTTGGGGAAAAGAAAGGATGTGTTTGGGATGAAAAACCGCGCGGTGTTGAAGGAATTGAAAAAGAATGAAAAATTGTTTGTGGAATTGTTGCAAGAAATTTGGGAAGTGGATTTTGATGCGGTGGAAGAAATTGTGAAAAAATTTGGATTTGATGGGGAAAAAATTAGAGAAAATTGGATGAAATTAGAGGAAGATGTAAGAAATGAATTGAATTTTTAAATTGGTTAAATTGAAAAATTAGTAAATTGAAATTGAAATTATTTTAAAAAATGTTAATTAATTATTCCACATACTCGAAAAGAAATCCTTGTGTGCATTTTCTGTTTTTGTTTAAAATTTCGTTCGCATTGTCTCGTGAAAACAACAGCACCACACGTTCAGATTCGGGACAAGTACGGGTTTACAAATACTCAAATAGTTCATGGCCTCAATTAGGAGTTGATATTGATGGTAAAGCTGGTTGGTGATCAGAGTGGATATTCTGTGAGTTTATCTTCTGACGCTACAATTGTTGCTATTGGTGCAGTCTATAACAGCACCACAGGTTTAGATTCGGGACAAGTACGTGTTTATCAATATTCACCCCGGAGCCAAAGTCAACCGCGCTCTTTTGAAACTATAAAAAACAACAGCAAACACCAGGACGTTCTAGTCGTCCTAGTTGTGACGGTCGCTAGTTAGCTTTCTGAATGGGATGGTTGTTCTAGTGATTAGCGGTAACGTACAACCAAAGGTAAAAATTACGACATGAGAAAAGAAGGGAAATTTTTTCGGGATTTATATTTTTCTAACTTATATTTTGGACAACTAATTTCCTGTGACAAAAACTTTTCCCTTTTTTTAGATTTTGTCATGTTATGGACCATCCATACGAAATTCGCATCCGAGCTAAATGCAGTACAGCCTAATGTCAAAAAGGAACTCACACGCGCATTTCCCCAAGAAAAAGGAGTGGCTCCCGGTCGATGTCCTGTTTTCCAGGCAGCTACCCCCTTGTCGAAAACCTTTTTAAGGATAGCCACAGGAACACCAGTGGCTTTTGATTTTTCGGCCAAAGTTGCCCCAGCGGAAACACCGAATCTTTCTTCCAACTTTTTGTGATAGGGTGATCTTTTTTCTTTTTCTTTTGAAATCGATTGATCCGTTTGAAATTTTATTTTGGAAATATCTTTTTCATGACGAAATTGATTCATTTCTTGTAATTTCTTTTCAATTAATTCTTTGCTCTGGAGTCCTTTGAAGTATTTAAAAGGCGTGTACATGTTGATTTTGTGTTTTTTTTTCCAATTATCGACGATTTCAAGCGTTTGGTCCTTTTTCATTTATTTCTCAAAAAATTATTTTATTTTCTTACGGAAACATTTTTTTTGTAATGCTTTCTGGACACGATCAAACATTCACCTCGAACACTTGTACTCCTAAAAACAAAATAAATGTCCAGATCAAAAACTGATTTAAAGCCAAAAATCTATATAAAAGAAAAGATGGCAGATATTGAGTTTGAGTTACGGAAGTTGAATGAGTTAATCGAGGAACAAGAACCTTGTTTAAAGACGACAGAAGACGACATGACAAGTGGATGTCAACATGAGAATTTAGAAACGCAAGGGTCAAGTAAAATTTGTATGGACTGTGGTACGATTCTAATGAAGGATTTTTCATATGAAAAGGAATGGCGTTATTATGGTGTCCATGACACGAAACATGCAAATGATCCAAATCGTTGTAACTTCCGGAAACATGTTTGTCGAAATATTGACAAGGATGTCGAGAAGTTGGGGATTAATGCAAAAATTAGAAATACGGCGAACGATATATACAAGGAAGTGACACAGAACAAAATTTACAGGGGAAATACGCGCAAGGGCATTATTTTTGCGTGCGTATACCATGCTTATAAAATCAACTCTTTACCACATAGTTGCGAGCAATTAATAACAATTTTTGAAATCAATCAGAAAACCGCATTAAAAGGATTGAAGTTTGTGAATTTGAATCTGCCAATTCATTCCAATATCCGTAATGAAACAATTGATATTCCACATTTAATAAAGGAGACGATGCAAAATTTTTCCGCTACACCTGTGCAGGTTGGACAGGTCCTGGAATTGTATCGTCAGCTTGAAAATCGGAGCTCCCTATTGAATCGTAGTCGACCACAATCTGTTGCCTGTGGTGTTGTAAAATATTTTATCTTACAGAAAAATCCTGATTTTTCGAATGAGTATATCCGCCAGAAGATCAAGTTAAGCGAATTGACACTAAGTCGTATTGTGAAAGAAATTTCAAATATTGTTGCCAAAAACAATATTTTGATATAAAAAGTGAAGATACTTTTAAATAACACCAAAAAGAAATATCATGGACTTCTTACGGATTGACAATGTGACCGTTTTCTTTAAAAAAAATGGCGCATCCGAAATTGGTTTATTTCATATTCAGAATGAGAAAAATAATTTTTTCGAACTCTTACAGACGCTTCACAAGCGGGGAAAACGAAATCTGGAATCCATATGTGTCGTATCTCCCAATGGATATGAACATGTAAAATCGTACATTGTCTCCATTCTGAATCGTCTCTTGGAAAATCGAGAGATCGAGTCCTTACCTTCGTATGAGCTTAGTCTCCCGAATAGCCATCTTACAAGAGACCCATCGAATGTGCCGGTTGTCTTGTCTGAAGTAACATCATGGATGGATTTAAAAAGAATCTGCATTCTTCCTGGATGGGACTATTATGAATTGGAATGGATTTTGAAACGGTGGGAAAGTGCCTTATGTTCGTTCGATAATGATAATTTTCTTGTAAAGCCGTCTTATCCAAAAGACATTTATAATCAACCGGTTCATCCGTCACTTGTTGTTTCTACCATTGACAATTTTGTATCCATGGAGAGTGAAACAGTATTGAAGTACCGTTACTATGGACTATCACTTTTTTATAAAGGCATTGGTCCAAAATTGTTAGAGATGTTCTACCAATCCGAAACGGAAACATGGGAACGAAATGATGTGTACAAGAAATTGCATGCGTTATATCATCAGATGGAAAAAACAGATCCGTTTCGTATTTACATTTTTTACCAAAATTATGCCGGTGTGACCCAATCGAACAAAAAAACATTTTCGATGAGCATGTTTATTAATCAGTATCTGTCATACTACGGTATGTTTGTATGTCAAAAATTTTTCTCCGAAAATGCCATGAATATTTCCCTTGCCTTACGGAACACCGTTCCTCTCTTATATAGCTTTTGTTTTTCCCATAAAAAAACCTCCGTATTAAAATACTTGAAGGATGAAATGAACCTACTGCATAAAGAGCAAAGCTTCAGTTGGATAAGCCGCGATCATGTAACAAAATATACAGATTCACCCTTTTGGCGTTTGATTGATTTGTATTGGGACCATTTAAATCGAAATGTCTATTTGTGGCACGGTAAGTCACTTCTTTACAGTGATTCTCAAATAAAAGTAGGGTTCCCGATTATTGCAATGTTTCATCAATCGCAAATTGCCTTATTCGAAAAACCGCCCTAAATAGGTCTTGTCCTTGGTAATCTTTTATTTCATAGAATTTATGGTAGGAACAAAATGAAAACATTGATGTTTCTATTTTTTTCTGTAATTTTTTCTTTTTTTTCTTGTAAGAAACTTGATGACGACAATATGGTACGATTCTCACCACACCGGTGCAGTCCGTATTATGGATGATACCAAACGAACCATTACCGGAAGTGATCCCGATTTGGCTA
This sequence comes from Rhodospirillaceae bacterium, assembly GCA_002690995.1. GTDB lineage: Bacteria > Pseudomonadota > Alphaproteobacteria > Thalassobaculales > Thalassobaculaceae. The sequence continues at coordinate 9,505 of NZGS01000067.1, read as the reverse complement.
TATGGACGGTTTCATATCTGCCTTTTCGGAAAAATGCAATATGTATTGATTTTCATTCAAAAGCGAATCATAAAGAAAAAAAAATTTTATATGCCCGTCGGACACCCCGTAAACTGTTTTTTTATAAATCGAAAGATATGAACGAACCAATCAATGTCTGGCATCGTATTGGCCAAGATCCGCGAATTTTGTTTCAGAACTTAAAAAATGAATAATAAAAAATTACTATGCTGCTTACAAAATATGAAACGACGACTCAGCACACAAGAAGTGGATCATATTTTTGAAAATTTCGAGGCATTCTTTCCGAATTTCATCAATCAAGAACAGCGCCAAGCCATTATTGACCACATAAAAGGTGGATTACGAGAACAGCTATCCGGATGCGAAGTATATCCACAGGCGATCGATGATTTGCGAAGTAGTATGCGAGAAATGATTGCAAGAGCCATTATTCCACCCGGCGAATCCGTGGGTATTCTCTGTAGTCAAAGCATTGGAGAGCGTCAAACACAATTGACACTGAATAGTTTTCACAGTAGTGGGTTGAATGTTTCGACGGTGACTACAGGTGTTCCACGGTTTTTAGAGGTTTTGAATGCAACCAAAGAACCGAAGGCCAGTATCAATTCGTTCTTATTGAAGAACAAGGAGTTAACATTGCAGCAAATTCGTCAATTACTCGGACCACGATTAAAGGCCGTCTATTTTTCTGATTTGTACGAGACAGAACAGATTGAGTTTCACAAGTCGGAGGAACCTTGGTACGAGCCGTTTGAGTATTTGTATTCATGTGATTTTCGGTTTAACAGTCACTGCATTTCCTACAAGCTACGAAAGGATGTATTATACGAATATAATATATCATTACTTGATATTAAGCGCACGATTGAGAATAAGTTTGATGATATTTACGTGGTCGTTTCACCATTATCATATGCACAAGTTGACATTTTTTTGGACGTATCGGTTATTTTAGAAGAGTTACAACAAAATGATCGGTCTTTTACAGAAAGTTCGTTAGAGGATAACATACTTTTCCAAACCTTCTTGGAGGATATTATCAAACCTCGTCTGGATGAAATTCTAATTTGTGGAATACCAAAAATCAAAAATTTTTATATCATGAAAGAAACGATGCAAAGTGATATATATAAGATTGAAGTCGAAGGAAATAATATGTACGAACTTTTAAAAAACTCGAATATTGAAACACAATCCTTGAAAACAAATAACATGTGGGAAGTCTATCGTATGTTGGGTGTGGAGGCAACGCGAAAATTTTTATTAGAAGAACTCAAATCGATTGTTTCTTCCGACGGTACCTTTATCAATCCTTGTCACTTGTTACTTTTGGTCAATATCATGACCTTTCATGGACAAATACAGAGTGTGTCACGTTATGGCGTGAAGAAAGAGACCGACAGCGTCTTGGCGAAAGCGACATTTGAGGAAACATTGGATCATTTTTCGAAGGCTGCCTTTTTCGCGGAAAACGAAACGATACGATCAGTGTCGTCGTCGATCATGTGTGGAAAACGGACAAAAATTGGATCAGGAATGAACGATGTCGTTGTGGATTGGAAACCCTTCCATATTACAAAAATTGATTAGATCAAATATTTTTCGGATTTCTTAAAAAAAAATTAAAGGAAGAATGAACCGAAAATTATTTGACATTGCTACTTTGAACTTGAGTGATCTTTCATTTTCTGAACCTGAAACAAAGTCTGTTCCTGGACAGAAACTTTCTTACCAACGACTACGACTTTCTCTTTTGGAGAACGGTAAACATTTTGATTGTCTATTTCGCTCACCTCCGTCACTTTTATCTTGGGGTATCCAGGAATCAAGGGATCCTGCCACAGACGAATTGAATGGATATCAAATGCCAATTGTCATGTGGACCAATAATGGAAATGAAGCAGAACGTGCATTCACAGATGGTTTTGATCGATTTTGTGAACATGTCAAGCACCAATTGCTGGAAAAAAAAGCGACTTTTGGAAAGTATGATTTGGAACTCTCTGAATTAAAGAGGTTGAACCCCATGTACTGGAAGATGGATAAGGGAAAAGTTGTCGATGAGTCCAAAGGACCCACATTGTATGGAAAATGTTTGTATGATCGAAAATCACAAAAGATTGGGACTATGTTTGTCAATGAGTTAACGAAGCAGATTGTTCCACCTGAATCATTGATTGGCAAACATTTGTATGTCACCTTTACTTTGCGAGTGGATGGCGTGTTTATTGGAAATCGTCTTTCGCTGCAGATTCGAATTGCTGAGGTATTATTTCGGGAGAAGCAACAACATCAATCGAGTCTCCTTTGTCCTGAAGCTGTCATGTCCACAATGGAGGAATACGAGGAGACGGAAGAGGAGACGGATGAATCGGAAATGGAGGGTTCCGAGTCGGAGGAGTCTGTCGATGCGCCAATTCCAGTCCAAAAGTCTGGACCAAAAGAAATTCCAGTGGTAAGACGGACTCGTTCACGTGTCGTGTCTTCCACCTAGAAATGACCTCATCCTGATTTTTTTATTTTGATACACTCTCTGTATGAAAATGTTTTTTCACTAAAATGGTGTTACATATTGTGATGCCGGCACTTCAACCAGTACCGGTACCGTAGCCGGACTATCGGGAATCACATACACGGAATCCGATCGCGGTAAAAAGGCACGGAACGGATTTAGCGGGAGAGGCTCAATTCGTTTGAAGAATCGGTTATACGAGAATAAATTTGAAATAACATCCATCTTTATGTATTGAAAAAAAAAAAGATTTAAAGCAATAATCTCCGTGAAAAAAACTATGGATGAATTGGCGGATCGTTATTTTGAGGTGAAACGTGTTTTAGATGCATATACGAAGAAAATGAAACACATTCGGGAAAAAATAAAACGGACCCTTGACAAGGATGTCAAATTTGAAAGTCCGCAGTATCGAATAGAGTTGCAGCAAAAAAAGCGATCGAGTATGATACGAAAAGACACGCCTCCTGAAATTTGGCAGACTTATGCAAAGAATACAGAGTATGAGGTCCTTCACGTTGTGGGAAAGAAGAAGTGAGTTCAAGGACTCTGAAACACGCAATTCGTTTGTAAAGGTAGAAAGTTTTTATTTTTTTCACAGGGAAATAAAGTGTTACAGGGAGGTTGAAAACAGGCATTCGAATAGAGGGCTTTTGGTTTTGGTGGCGGAGATTTTGACGAAGTAATTCTTTGATATCCTGCTTGACGGTCCCAAACTTTTGGTACGGATGTGGAGGGGGATCCTTGAAACATTTTGGGATAAGGCCACAAGTCAATCCCGCTATCCACGTGATAGATTTCCTTTCGATTCGGGAAATACGCTTGATTTGATGCTAGCTTTGATTGTATTTGCATTTGAACGATATTTTTATTTTGAAAATATTGTTGGGTGTTTTCCATTCTTTTATCAAAGATGAAAAAAATTGAATAAAAAAAAAAAATTACGCAATGATAAATCATGAAGAATCCGAAATTCCATATTAAAGACGTTACAATGGAGTATGTCGATCAGAAATATAATTTTACTTCTTTTGAACAATGCGGAGCGGATAAATTTCATCCACAAGTTTTTTCCAAGACAAAAATAGCGGAATTGCCAAAGGACATCAAGCAAACGCATTTTTCGTATATTGATGAAGCAAAAATAGAACATGTATGTATGATTACCATGAAGGATATTTTCAATCAGAACATTATGGAGAAGCCCGGGAAGTTTCACTGTTTTTGGTGTAGAAATAGTTTTGAAAATAAACCTGTTGGTTGTCCCATTGATTTCATAAGCGATCGTATTTACAAAAAATATTATAGTGAAATTACAAAAAATCATTATACGTTACAGGAGACAATAACGGCATCCCAATTGGAACAAATCGAACAAATACCCATCAATAATTTCACCTTTGAACATTCAGAACAGAGTTTTTATTTGGTGGATGGTTTATTTTGTTCCTTCAACTGCTGCCTTGCGTATATTGAGGAAAACGAACTTAATCCAACTTATAGTAAAAGCAAGATGTATCTCAATAAAATTTATCGAGAATTGTTTCCAAATGTGGTGAATCCCATCGCGGCGGCACCTAGTTGGCGTCTTTTGAGCGATTACGGTGGTGAATTATCCATTGATGATTTTCGAAAAAACTTTTACAAGGTTGATTTTATTGAGTATAATGAATTTCTGAAACCACCCATAGACTGGCGTCCAGTATCAAAAATTTTTGAAAAAAAACTTATATTATAATAGGAAGAAAAATAAAAAAGTTTAAAATCCGTCGTCTGTAATTCTTTTTTTCGCGTAGATTTTTTCCGTTCAAATAATAAACCGATGATTGAGTGTAATATTTGTTATGATGATAAACTAAAAACTGAAATTTGTAAACGTACTTGTTGTTCTTATTCCATTTGTCAAGAATGTTCTGATCGCCTTGTTGAAAATAAATGTCCTTTTTGTCGCCAAGAATTCCGCACCCGACGTCATTCGACCGGGGAGTTAAGTGAAGTTGTACCAATTTCATGGTACCAATCCATGGACGATATGTATCTTGATTCGCGTTGGCTGCGACGGCGGATGCGTCGTCAGGAAAGGAATCGCCAACTGCAAGTAAATAATGAAATGAATCGTAATATGTCCAGAAATTTTCATAATCGAAAAAGTAAATCGAGATTAAAGTCGGAAATTCGGCGGCAAGTAAAAGAATATACGAGTCACAATCTGCAATATTGTGCATATTGAGGTGCACATTGAGGTACAAAGTAAAAATTGATTAAAAAAAAGTTTTCCATTCTTTATAAAAACCAACTAAAAAAATGATGGATGAGAATTTTGTAAATGAGAAAATTCATGGAAAACGTGATGATTCGTTTCGAGCATTTATCCGATCGCTTCTTTTGATTTCCAAAGTCAAATCAAAATATATAGATGCACTGACAACGGATGAAAATATGAAATATTATAAAATTGCATTCACCCATAAAGATTATGATTCGACAGACAATTACGAATTCTTTGAATTATTAGGTGATGCGACATTAAATAAATGTCTTGTGTGGTATTTGAAAGATCGTTTTCCAATACTAAATAATGCGGAAGGTGTAAAGGTCCTTTCACGATTGAAAATCAATCTCGTTAGCAAGGAGAGTTTTTGCAGAATTGCGCGGGATTATAATTTCGAGCCATACATTTCTTTCACATCGGAAATGCGAATAAAATGTATCGATTCCATCTTGGAAGATTGTGTCGAAGCTTTCTTTGGGGTAACAGAATTACTTGTAAATCAATATTATGATGGATTGGGATATAAAATATGTTTTAATATATTGAAGGGTATTTTAGACAAGAGAGAGATTTCTTTGCGATACCAGGACCTATATGATTCGATCACCAGGTTGAAAGAGTGTTTTGATTATTTTTCTAGTCCGCACTTGTCCAAAAAATGTCCGTATATTTGGGGAAAACTACAGTTTCAGGCGTTTAAAGATATGGAGAGGAACGAGCAAGTGGTGTCGATTTTTCAGTTTTGCAAAGCGTCCGGACGTAAAGAAATAATTGCCCAGCGTCGTGGGAAAGTGTTGGATGAAACGCGTCGGCAGATGTGTGAAGAATACTTGCAATTTTTAGAGTCGAAGCAGTATTCAAAACCCGTTTCTAAATATTATCAAATGCTAGAAAAATACAGCAATTAGGTACAATATTGTTGCTGTTGCAACAAGAGAACTAGCAAACTCAGGAAGAGAATCAAAGAAAGACCTGGAATCCATGATCCAAGTAATATCCAAAGTACCAAGAGAGTAATGACTGTCGGTTGAAACCATTTGGCTCGGTTTCTACAGCGTTTCAAGACCATTACCGTCCAGATAATCATAAACACCCATAACAAGAGTGACAAGAGAACAGAGGATATGAAAACCGCATAGGTTAGTCCCATTACTTCATTGTTGTCAGACATGGTTTATTATAAAATTTATTATTTTTTTTTCATACGAGATTTTCCCTACAGATTGGACACTTATCAATATTTAAAATACAGTCCGCACATACAAAATGGTGATAATGATTTTCGTGTACATTGATAATGTCTGACCTTTCATCAAAACAAATGCAACACGTTTCTTGGTATTTTCGCCGTTTCCGATATTTTAATTCTCGAAGAAATAAGCGATTGTTTTTGGGCATATCTATCTCTATCTTTGTAATAAGAAACCCTTTCAAATAAATTTCACATGCATATGTTTCATAGTCATCCTTGTTGAAGTATACATGACAACGTGTACTCACCTTTCCGTGATAATCATCTGTTGGTCGTTCATGAAAAAAAAATTCTGTAAATGATATTATTTTCAATATATTTATTCGTGGATACATGCAAATAAACTGCAACTTGTTGGACATGCCACAAATTAAGTTCATGTCAGATATATCCACCTCAAATCGAGGCTGATATATTTTCCGAAAATAACAAGTCCCCAGCAGCCTTTCATTCAAAAAGAAATAAAAACTCATTCTTTACCATACAAAAAATTTATTATATCTTCTTAAATGTTTTTTTTTCTGAAAAACTTTTTCTCTTCCTTAAAACAAACTGAATGTCAAAGATTGATCATTTAGAATCGCGAATCCTCCAACTCGAAAAAAGAATCAAACAATATCAAGCACGTTTGTCTAAGCTTGAGCAAAATGAATCCGCTCATACCTTCCGTACCTTTCTCCAACGTAACGGGGTTACACATGATAATCTGCACTTATTACATTATGCGGCGCTTGACTTAAATATGGCAGAAGCCGATAAGAAGAAAGTTCATGACCTGATTCGTCCATACATAAAAAACCCTGTCGAATCGAAGGCCGTTGCCACCCGGATTAATCGACAAGTCAACAAAATTTTTCAGCACTATGACACGCACCTGAAAAACCTCTTACGTCTTTAGTACCGCTAGGGCAATTTTTAAAAATTGAAAAATATGAAAATTCTAATAAATTCTCAGAAGTATAGCATTATATATATATATATAGATATATACATACCTTTGAACATCGGTACAGATAAGTATAGTAACTACGATTATTTACCTCTGCTCATTCTCAGCTTTTTAGGAAATGCCCACTTTCGGTATTTTGCATATTCCAACCCCTCAAGGAACAACACGTTACGAAGGGGAAATTGTGAATCACAAGCCACATGGAACAGGAAAACTGTATTTTCCCTCGGGTGCATTGTGCTATTCTGGCTCTTTTGCGGAGGGATTACGAAATGGAAAAGGGAAACAATGGCAGGAAGGCCACCGGGGTGGCTCATGGCTACATTATCATGGGGACTTCCTTGCAGACAAAAAACATGGACGCGGTGTGCTCTACTTATGTGAACGTGTTTTTGATCAAAAGAGAAAAACTTTCCTGTATAACGGAAAGAATCATCGACGAGCCTGGGTGGGAAATTTTCTAAATGATCATGCCAATGGACAAGGAAAGGAATTTGATGCAAAAGGAAAATTGGCGTACCACGGAAAAGTCGATATGGGTCTTTATCATGGTCAGGGAAAATTGTACGAAAATGGCAAATTGGTGTACCAAGGTGGTTGGCGAAATCACAAACGACATGGACAAGGAACCGAGTTTTTGGATGGTATTCAAAATTTCAAGGGTAAGTGGAAACACGATCAAAAAGATTTAACCGAGGAAGTATATCGAAATCATGTGGCCTTGTTCTTAGAATCAGATGATATGCAAAAGGTGTCCAAGGTTCCTCTTCCTTTCTTGCGTAAATACCTGAAAAATATTTATCAAATTGGATCTAAAGCTTGGAAACGCAAGGACGTCCTGGAGCGGTTGAAAGAGGAACACCGGAAGGTAACCTCGTTAAACACAGTTCATACTGAAGTTGAAGCACAAGAGGATCTTTTTGGAAACGAAATTACGATTCCATGCTTTGGAAATGATGGCGGTGTTTACGATCTCCGTAGCATGATGTACATGTTTGCCCGAAATCGACAAGGCGAATACGAAAATATTCCTTATCATTATGATGAAAATGATGAGCGAGTTCCCAGTTTTCGCCGCATGCATGCAGCCAAACTATTGACGCATTACAGTTGTCCCGCATTGGACGAATGGAATCTAAATTAAACAAACAAACGTGTAATCAACACCAAATAAATTTAAATTGACATTTAATATTTAAATTTTTAATTTTTCAAACGTTTCTTTCATTCCTTGTAAGATTATACAAACGATCTTATATCGTCTATGATCAGCATAACCCTCATTTTTCTTTTTACAGGAATTTATATGATACGGCGTAATTGGGCCAGTTGTTTTCCAACTTTGTGATCTCGATCGTAAGTGAAGGGTTGGCATCACTAAATGTTATCTTTTGGTCTACTTGCAGGTTGTTTACATTGTAAGTTGACACTGGATTTCCATCACCGTAGAAAATGCCCAAAATTGGTGTGTAAGTTTTACTTGGATCCGTCGGTTCCCCTTCTAATGTTGTTAGCGCCAGGTAAAAGGAATTATAATCTTCTCCACCCGTCGGATATGCATAGAACGGGATAGCACTGTAAGCACCTATAGAGGATTTATTAGTAGTGCTTAATGGAAATAGTTCATTATTAAATGAGGATGGAGTTGGAACCAAAGGAGAGGAGGCGATGATTGTAGATGCTTGCTTTGTCCACTGATCCACAAACCAACCATCTTTGTTATAATAAACAAATGCATTCCCATCGAGGTTTATGGATTTCCATTCGTCGGAAGTTGTGTCTACCGTTTGCTCACTTGGTACGACGCCTGTGTAACAGTTCAGAGCATACGAACCTCTATGACTATCATAGTCAATCAGGTTATAGGGATCCCCATAAGATAGGTCGGTGGTGGTACTACAGTCGGAAATGAAACACGAAGCACCAAATTCTAAGGTTTTCTCTACCTTGAATGTCGCCTGTGTCCCTGTCCTGGAAACAGTAAGACAAAATTGTGCCGGCTGGCTGGCCGGCTGGCTGGCGGCTGGTGGGTCCCCCAGAGAGGAGATTTTTTGTCTCTGCTGATCTGCTGATTTTGCCATTATTTGTTGGCATATGCATGCCGGAAGCCAGAGGAGATCTTCGTTCCATATGGAACATGACAGCTGTTATCTGTCAAAGAAAGGGAAGATGAGATGTCATCTAGAGCTTCATATTTTCGAATGAATCTATATTGTATGTTGTATGTGTCCCAACGTCCCAACGTCCCAACGTCCCAACGTCCCAACTCCTCGTCGGACAAGCAAGTCCCGGGACAAGTTAATAAGCTTAATCTTGACCGCCTCTCGCCCCTCCAGCCAGAAAGGACCAGCCAAAATCCTGCCCCCCCCTTTCGTCCTCTACCAAGCTCGCAAGTCCTCTGCCCAACGTTCAACGGTGGGATCCGAACCTCCAAGCATCACCTCCGGTGCTACATCTGGTGTTACATCTGGTGTTGCCGGTGTTACATCCGGTGCT
>NZGS01000066.1 GCA_002690995.1 Rhodospirillaceae bacterium | reverse complement strand
TAGGTGTTGCGATGAAAGCGTTCGCTGAAGGATTGGTTGTAGGTCTTAAACCCTTCGAAAGACTCGATCTTAGAAAAGCTGCAAAAGCATTCCTGTTGATACAAGGTGCACTCGTTGCTCTGGTCGAGATGGTAGCAGTTGGAACTGTTTTCACTGCGATGGATTTCTTTGGTGGTGTTTCTATACTTAAAAAATCAATGGGCACAGCCGCTGATTTTGCTTCTTCGTCGTTTAAGAAATTTGCTACAGTGTTGGATGAACTTAATAAACTCGACATGGGCGATCCAAAAATCCTACAGCTGAAGATGTCTGCTGTTGGCATGATGATCGATGCAGTCGCAAAACTAGCAGACCTAGGCATGAAAGCGGGAATGATGGCAACTGTTGCAAGTCTTCTAGGCGGAGGTACACCCGCAGAAATGATGAATTCTATGGGCAAGTTTATCACAGACGTTGTAGGATCTTTACAAACTATCGTCGAATCTTTCGTACAATTAGGAAAAGGCTTGACAGAAGATGAGATGAAAGGAATGGAAGCTATCGCCGGCATTATCGGTGTAGTCGCAGAGCTTGCAGGAGCTCTTATGAATCCGTTGATCGAGATGCAGAAAAATGTAAGTTTCATTTCAATAGTCAATGGAGATACAGCTAGCAATCAAATCCAGACAATGGTTGGTGGAATAACAGGTATCCTCGATGCAATCGTTCAAAAAGTAGGCGGAGAAAACGGATTAATTTCTATGTTGAAGGCTGCTGTCTCAGATATTACAAATCCAGATGAATTTTTGAAAAAGTCACAAGCTTTGGAAGCAATGTTCAACGGCATTCTCGCTATGATCGATGCGGTTACGAAATTACATGCGATGACTCAGAAAGACATCCCTTGGTATAAAGGCGGTGGAACCGAAACTGATACGTCGGTGATAACTAATTTATTTGACGTAGCAAACAAAGTTCTAGGACATCAATCTTTGAAAGACATGTTGGAAACAACAAAGACTCTGGTTTCTACAGTGCCAAGCATGGGCGATGATGCCGCGAAAGGATTTCAAAACGGACTCAAAGCTGTAATGCAATCTATTAAATCTGTTGTTCGTCTAAGTGAATTTTGGCAAGAGAATGATGCGATGTTCTATCTGGAGGGTTTGTCTGACGATCTCTTTATGATGAGAGCCGCTGGCACTCTTCCTTCAATGGTAATTGCAGACATCGTTACAGAGGCGGCTGCGATCGCAGAAGTGATGGATAATTTAGGAACTGCAGATCTTGGTAAAATACATCTCAAACCACTCGTTGAAGGCGTATTAGGATACAAGGGAGATCAGAAATTCACTGTAGAGGCAAAAGGTGTCAACCTCGGAGTGAAGATGAGTATTATAATCGATTCTGAAAAACTGGCCGAGTCTATCGTGAAAGGCACCGTGGATAAAGGAGGGTTCTTCGAAACAACCGAAGAAGCTGCTAAGGGCATTCTAGAAGGAGATAGACAAATGAAAAAATGGTTCGACGCAAGGGGATAACATGAGCGAATTTTTGAAAGCGATGAAAGATTCTGGTATTATACAAAGGCTACGAGCTGGTCTATCAGAATTAGAAAAAATACAATTCGACAAAGCCGTCGAAAAAACGATGAAAGAATACAACTCGATGTGGTTGGAAACCCAGCCCATGATAAGTGAGTATCAAACAAAGGTGAAAGAGCATGCCAATAAATCCGAAGGAGAACCGGGACACGACATCGAATCAGACGACAGAGAATAAAGATTCTTGGGCTTCTCCACAGGGGACAGGACAACAGGACTTTGTACGTATAGATCGAGATGATCTTTATCCTGAGAGAGTAGAGCGTTTAGGGCAGTATCTTTCTGACACTACCCGAGGAGATATGTCCAATCCAGAAGTTAGGGGTGGACAAGCTAATCATTTTCCGATCGCTCCTCCAGGATCTACGACAGAAACATTTGTAGATCAGTTGGACGATGCTGTAACAGAAGCTGTCGAATATTTCGAAAACTTGAGTGAAGGAAGTGCATTTTCGCCATACGTAGGATTAGAAACAGATGGATCGTATGGATCTGGTCATGACGTGGTGGTAGACAAAGGCCAAGAGATGGTTGCAGAATCCATACGGTTGAACGAAAGTAGGTGGGCCGGTATAGGAAAACAACAATTTCCTCCGAACACTGGAGAAAGTTTTGCTAGAGAAAGATACCAAGTCCAGCGCCCAAGCGGGACAGAAAATTTGGATCAAAGTGAAGACGGTGGTACAACATCATTCACAGGATATACGCATAAAACAGGGCAGCCGAATACAGATTCGCAAGCAACGGGAAAAAGAGCTGCTTTTTGGGATTCTTATTTTCAAAATTTAGGGATGGTGGGTAGAAAAATAACTCTAGGTGCAACAGGAAGAGATCTGCCTTCTGATCCTTTGGGTTTAGGTAGCGCCACCTCTGGCGTGGTCAAACAAGGCATGCTAGACGAAAGTGATCTTAAAGGCGGTTATGGGAAAAAAGATATTAAATTAACAGAAGCGGGTGAAGTGTTCTTGGATGAAACAGGACAACCAACAAGAGATTTTTCTGGAACGAGAATTGCTCGTCCTAATAGAAGACCACTTAGTAATCAAGCGACTTGGGGACAAATGAATTCATGGGCCGATCCATTCGAAGCTGCAGCTGGATTTCCAATTATAGAAAACCAAGGTTTGCAGGTTTCTTTACAGCTTTTAGAGATCTGGTCGATGGTAGTCTTACGATTGTTAGTGAGTACAAGCCTTCTCCAGATTTCATCTTGGTTAATTTCTGTTGTCGGTCAAGGTGGTCTCAAAGGCGATGATCATCTTTTAGTTAATTGGAATAGAAATTATTATCCTCCAAACCCACGAGAAGTGCCGGGTAATTCGTTCTTCAAGGGTTCTTCCGGATTCAACCATCCCGCTACTGACATTCTTTCTAGAGGTGTTGATGAACTGTCTAGATTTATCGCATCTGCGAATGGAATGGACGGAGGTATCGGTCAAGGTGTATCCCAATTGGTTGTGCCGGCTGTCAGTGCTGGAGCGAAAATTATTGAAGATGATATATTGAATTTAACGGTACACGTGCAGAGAGAGTTGAATATATACGTTCCGAGACATACATTGTCGACTATGGCGAACGAGGTAGGCTATAATTCTCCCGGAGAGAATCTAGGAGAAACAATCGGCAATAAAATATTCAAAGCTGTAGATATTTATAGTGCTTACGTAAGAGCGTACACAGCTGGAATGGCCACGATGGTTGTCACTATCGCTGGACAAGATTATGGGAAATCTCTAGGATTTTGGAAAGTGCTCTTTCGAAGTGTTGTTAGGTCCAAATCGCAATGGGGAACAAGGAAAGCAGGAAATAGTGCCTACGAAAATATGCTTCTATTCCTAGGTAAAGACGATAAAGTCATGAAGTTTGCGAATTACCTAGCGCGGATTGGAGATCTTGGAGTAGCAACAGGTGATACCGGCAACATAGCATTTCCGGAAAATAAAATAAAACTCGATTTAATGCAGGATTATCCTACGTTGCGTACGGCATCTACTCGCAAGTATAAATCGATTCAGTCTAGATTGTCTCTAACAGACACTCCATCGTTGTTCTTGATACCAAAAAATATAGACGTGGTACAAAGAAACCTCGAGGCGTACGGCATTGAAAAATCTTCTAATTATGCTTCTTTGGCCGGTGAAAATAACCTATCAAAAACATCCGATGAAATCGACGAATTGATAGGAAATAAATTTCAAGCTTCAACTGAAAATAGATTCACGCCACAGCAAGTTAGGTTGGTGGAAGATCAACTTGAAGCGGAACACATGCCTTTCTACATACAAGATCTTAGAACCAACGAAATCATATCGTTTCATGCGTTTCTCACATCGTTATCAGACTCTTATACGGGTGAATGGTCGGCCCAAAAAGGTTTCGGTCGTCTAGAGGCCGCTCAGATATACGGTGGTGGATCTCGATCGATTGGTGTTTCTTTTATGATGGTACCGATGAACGAACAAGATTTCGAAGAAATGTGGTACAAGGTGAATAAATTAACTACGCTAGTGTACCCACAATGGTCTGAGGGAACCTTGATGGATTCTGGAGATTCTACATTTATTCAACCGTTCTCACAAGTTCCAACTGCATCGCCTTTGTGTCGATTAAGAGTGGGTGATTTATTCACATCAAACTATTCGAAACAAGCAATGGCACGCATGATGGGAGTTGGAAATGAAAACTTCATATACACAGAGCCGGGTGGAAAACCTCCTCCAAAATTCGAAGGACAACCTGACGGTAAATCTGCGGCCGAACAAAGAAAAGCTCAGATCGCATCGTTTTCAAAGTCCGATAGACACATTGGGTTCATATACCTAGTCAAAGCATTGGACAGGCACGGGTTTTCAGAAGAAAGTAAATTAAAAATCAAGCGCAAATATATCGACAATCGAGATGCTTTTAAGGCTGTATACAAAGAGCCGGATGGTGAATTCCAAATTTACAACGTTGAAATTTTCTTAGGAGGGATTGATACTTCCATCGGTGCCATCGTAAGAAACAAAGATCAGTATCTTAAAATGACTCGACCGAATAAAAATAGTGGTAGCGGATTGTTAGGGCAGTTTAATACCGATGCTACTGCAGGTCTTGCCAGTTTGTTTCGGAGTGAAGACGTGAAGGACGGAGCAGAAGCGAATCCAATTTTCAAAAGTTTCCACTCGACAATGGGTCGTGGTATTGCAGTTGCCATTACGGGAATAACATTTGATTGGAAATTAAACAGCATTCCTTGGAATTTACAGCCTGGACATCGTGCACCACGCATGTGCGAGGTTCAGCTTTCCGTTACGCCAATACACGACATCACTCCTGGGTTGGATCATCAAGGCATCAATCGTGCTCCTATTTACAAAGTGGGAGATATGTCCAAATCACTTACGGGAGATGTTTGGTATAATTCTACTGAGTACGAAGAATTAACAAGTGATATAGATGATCGACACAGCGCTTATCTAAAAGGCGAACAAAAGCACTTGAAGAATGTACCGGAGGATAAGAAATGAGAAGATACACTAGAGATCAAAGAATAGCAGGTGGGAAACTACAGACATCAAAAACGACCACGAGAATTAGGCGTGCACGTGAATTAGGTTTAATTCCGACCAGAGAAATAACATTGAAAGAATCTCAACGATTGGATCACCTTGCACAGGAACATCTAGGAAATTCACATCTTTGGTGGGTTCTAGCAGCTCTAAGTGACGTAGGATGGGGGTTGCAAATGCCGGCAGGAACAATTATTCGAGTTCCTTTGGAAATTAATTCGATTAGATCGATTGTAGGATAAAGATGGCCAAGATCAACAACATATTTGGGAAGACAAATAATGCGAAAATGAGAGAAACTATGAGACGATTAGGTTCGTATTATGGTGTCAAGGACAAAAATTCTTTCGTACAAGTACTTATCAAAAGAGCTGCCGCAGGCAAATCTCAGAAAAACCCATCTTCTACAGAGATGACGAAAGAAGCGAGAGAAACTAGCCACAATCTATCCGTATTAGCCGATGCTATAATAAGTTTGCAAGGCGATGGCGTGTTTTCAAACCAGTTGCATGGTGTTTTCAAAGCATATATAGATGGTCAAAAAGAAATCGATCCTACCGATCACGTAGCAGAAGTTCTCAAAACTGTCGGTACACAAGGAGGATCCAAAGAGAAGTGTCCAATTTCGATTACTCTTCCCATCAATGATGGAAAAGAACACTTTGGCTATCTAAGAGGTGTCGGAGTGAACGAAATGTTCGAAAAAGTGGAAGTAGATTTTAATACTTCGAATGGTGATGACAGAAAGTGCATCTCTATTGTTGAATTTCACCATCCTTATCTAAATTTTGCGAATAGGGACACGGCTGCATCGTCTATTTTTCTGATGGCTTTGCCTTCTATAGAAATATCAAAAGCGGTGCCATTCTTCGACATGAAAACTATAGTCAAAGGTGATCCAATCTCAACTCTAAACCAAGAAGGTGCAGACGGTAAAAATCCAATGGTCTTTGGAAATGGGATCTCTATTTACAAATTTCTTCACGGAGAAAGAGTAGAAAGTGCAAAAGGAGTTGTGTCACAATTGGCGAGTATGACGCCAAGAGAATTCCAAAAAGCACCTAGGGAATTATCAGGAGGAACACAACATAAAGACGCACCTCAAAAAGCCACGAAGCAAAGTGTTTCTGTTGCAGGTATGGAAATTTTCACTTCTCCTCAAACAATGGTGGATGGTACGTTAATTCACGAGGATCTCAATGCTACGGCAAGCAATTATGGAAATGCCGTCTATGACGATAAAGGAAACTTGGTGCAAGGAAATGTGCAACCTAAGAATATACCCCTCGAAAACAAAGTTCTAGATAAATTTCGACCTCTAATGACTGTCAAATCATTTACAGTACAAGTTACGCCTGCAACGGGGATGCTGGCGACAAAAGCAGCTGACGTCAAATTAACACTACACGATAAAACAAGAATGAATCAAGTGATGCCCTTTATTGTTCCAGGCCAGCTAGGTGATGTCGAGTTTTTGATTGAGTGGGGATGGTCTCACCCTCAAAGCGATCCTGACGTAAATCCTTACGGTGCGCTGATAGATGGAATGAGATGTAAAGAGAAATATGGAATAATGAATTCTTCTTATTCGTTTTCGGCGACGGGAGAAGTAGAAATTTCACTCAAGCTTTACACTAAAGGCGCAAGTAACGCTACTTTCGAATTAGTTTCGACCACAAAAGACGGAAAAAATCCATCTGACATTTTGAAAGAATTGGTTATCGCGATTAGAAGTCAAATGAGAGCTTTGAAGCAACACGGGTATACTATGAATGCAGAGATGGGTGCACCGGATGTATTAGGAAAAGCTTCATCTGTAGGTGGTATCCTTTCTCTTAAGAAAAAAGAAAGAACACAAATCAAAAACTTTCTAAAAAAGATGAAAAAGAGTGCGGCCAAAACGACTTCTTCTGGTGAGTGGGAAAAGTTATCAGAGGATTTTGGAGACGCTGAAGACGGTGTTATTAATTTTCAAAAAGAAATACAAAAACAATTTAAAGATATGATTGCAAATTGTTGTGGCAAAGGTGCTCAGATCGATCCATATCTTCACCCCGTGGCATCTAATCCTATACCCGGATACGGCCGAAAAGTGGTTGACATTACAAGACCAAAATATGTATCGTTAGCGAAGGTTATTTCTACATTTGTGGCGAATCCAATTCTGGAAACAGGTCGATTTAAAGAAGTCCAATTACTATTCTATCCAATGAACGAGTATGCAATGTGGGCTAGAGATCTTAATACTGGCCAATACCCGTTGAACAAAGACGAATTGAAAAAATATCTAGAAGAACAACTGAACGTAACACCCTCGATGAGTATACAAAAATTCCTCAACCTGATCAAAAGACACTTTGTGAATTTCGTTGGTGATGATATATACGGTCTATCCGATTTTTATGAAACCACAGAAGAAGGAAAGAGAGAGATCGCGGAAAAGTGGACAAAGAATGAAAAAGCAAAACAACGATACACACAAATGAAAGTCAAAATCCTCGAGGATTGTTACGGAGGCGGAGATTCTGAGAAAAGATTCAAAAAGCCAAACATTCAAATGTGGGTCGAATGTGTCGGCCATGTTGACGAGCCGAAGTATTCTATCTTGAGATTGCATTTTTTCGATAGAGCATGTACCTCCTATGGTTCGTATGCATCGATGTGGGGAGCAGCCAACGCATCTAATTTAGGTGTGATTGGTAAATCGAACAGTGCGAATAAGTCGCTGCTAAAAGCACAGAAACATCCTCCTAAGAAAACGGACGCGAAGTGGGATGCCTTGGTAGAAGCAAGGCAAAATAGGGTAACTGATTATGCTCCTTTGGCGAAAGCACAAACACAAGAATTTATAGATAACGGACTTTTAGATCCTATAAAATACAAACCCATCGATAGAGATACGGGAGAGCCAGGCCCAGAAAAAACAAAGTATCGGCTTAGAGGAGGACCAGACCAACTAAGAGGAATACTTGCAGCGAACATGCCTACACTCAAGTATGGTACAGAGTTTAGCGGGATTTTGTCAGCGAATCTTGCGACAAATTCAAATCCGCAAATGGAAACTATTCACATGCAACGACAAGGTGCGAAAGGTGGAGCGTCGCAAGCACAAGATGATGGATTACCAATGACAATTAAACCTGTGACTTTGTCGCTAGAAACGTTTGGATGTCCGTATATTAATTTTGGCCAACAGTTCTTCTGTGATTTTCAAACAAATACGACCACAGATGACATCTACGCAGTCAGCGGTGTTTCACACAGCTTGACTCCATCTGAATTCAAAACATCTATAAAGATGACGCCTCTTAATAAACTAGGACAGTTCAGATCGATGGTCGATACTTTAGAAGAAGCCAAAGCTGTATCAGATGAAGTTGCAAAAAATACAAAGAAATAATTTGTAAATAGAATTTAATTTGGATAGAATTAAATTATGCTCTCTATCTGTAATAAAATAACTGGTACTGAAAGGTACTTGACTTGGACTGGAACGACTTGGTCGTGGCAACCAGAAGTTCAGAATTATCTATTTGGATGTCCTCATCCTAGATCTATAGAACCTCTATTAAAAATCCACGGACATGACGTTCAGTCCTTAATTGATAAGAAATATCTCCGGATGGCCACAGAACTCGGACTAAAGAACGCAAACTTTGTAGGACTTATTGGGCCAAAGTTTAAGAAACGTTTGCAGGAATATACGATGAATACGTGGCAAGATCTACAACCGATTATAGAACATCGATACACTCAGTTCTATTTCGACACCAACGATTGGTTATGGACATTGCAGCCTGCACCTTTGGATTACACAAGATACAGTGGGCTGAAGAAGATCAACGCACCGATAAAGATACGAACAGATGGTGAGGTTATTCAGACTGTAAGATATGTGCGCTCTAAGATCAAGACTGGCAGACTGAGTGTTATATCAGGCCCACAAGTGATGACAATGAAAGCCGAGTATCGCAACGTCGCAAAAGGTTGCCGCCAGATCGATTTCTCGTCGATGGAACCACGTTTTCTTCTCAATGTAAGTGGAATACACGTACCCGGAGATCTATACGATTGGGTCGCAAAAGAAGCGAAACTATCCGGAGATCGTACTCACACCAAGATTGCAATAATTTCGTCGCTGTACGGGTCAGCTAGGCAGATACCCACGGTCACGAAATTATTCGGTTTAGAGGAATGGGAGAAACAACTAGAAGCGAATGTCGTGGATAACGTAATCGAAAACTATTATGGAAGGCCGATACAAACAGAAGGTGC
>NZGS01000065.1 GCA_002690995.1 Rhodospirillaceae bacterium | reverse complement strand
TTGCTTCTAAAAAGTTGCTGCAGCACTTAGCGTATGCTTTTAGGCGGCGAGAGATTATATTACGGTCAGATGGCAAAGTGCGATACTTCGCAATAAGCCCGTGGATGTCGATTTCGGGATTAAGCGTTGCCGTCCTTTCACTAATTTGGATGGCTTACTCTTCTTTTGACTACATAAAGTTGAGCTCTCAAATTGCATCAAAAAACCAAGCCATCTGGAGCGCGCAAAATTCCTATCGGCAATTACTAGATCAAGTTGCGGAGTACAGTAGGTCCATAGATGGCATAACCAAGGAACTCAATGAGACTCAAACCCAGCTCCTTGGTCATTTTTACAAAGAAAACAATTCAGTAAAAGTTGCAAACGACGATAAGGCCACGCAGCAAACAAAAGGGCCCCCCATTCGAAAATGGGAGCAGGATAAAATAATTTTAGGGAAACAATTTGAAGTAATAGGCCAAGAATTAAGAAGAATGACGGGTAAAAACAATGCGCTTGAAAGCCATATTGGCAATTTACGTGGGAACCTCGAGACCATTGAAGCAGAGAAGGCAGAGATGGTTGCCGAGCGAGCAGCTATGGGCGATCAATTGTGGAACCTGAATAATAGGCTGGAAAGCGCTAGAATTAAGGAAGAGGAACTCGGTAAAAATATCCGTTTGCAAGGAGTGAATTTGCGTAACCTTATGGTTGAAAAAGGACAACTTGAGGGTATAAATAATGACCTAAGATCACAGGTTGCAAGACTTGAAGCAAGCCTTGAAGAAGAACAACTGCAGCATAAAACGCAGCTGAGAATAATATCCAAGCGAGCTCTGAAAAATATCCACCGACTTGAAAAAGTACTAAACAGAACCGGCCTCGATGCAGAGAAACTGGCTCCTTTACCAAAAAATATGATTATGGGGATAGGTGGTCCATTCATTCCATATCATCCAGATATGCGCGATATGAATGAGCGAGAGATTTTGGAGTCTGGATTAGATGTTAATCTTGATCGCTTCGAAAAGTTGCGCGATGTTGTGATCAAGTTACCACTGGCCTCTCCAATAAAAAGGGGATATGTATCCAGTCACTATGGTCGAAGAAAGGATCCCTTCAATGGTCGTTGGGCGATGCACCGAGGTGTCGACTTTGTAGCCAAGTACAAATCAAATGTTTACGCAACAGCGCCCGGTAAGGTTATAGCAGTTGGACGTCAAGGGAAATACGGGCGAACGATAGACATACGCCATGAATTCGGTTTAGTGACGCGTTACGCCCATCTGCATCGTTACAGAGTAAAGGTTGGTCAAAAAGTTGCTTTGGGGCAAGTTATTGGACTTCTTGGCAATTCAGGTAGAAGTACAGGGCCCCACGTTCATTACGAAATTAGACGCCATAAAAAATCCATGAATCCCAGAAAATTTTTAAGGGCTGCAAGAAATGTTCAATAGTAAAAAAAATATTAGTGGAAACTCGGTAAATGTTTCCAAAACCGTTCCTCCATCATTGCTTAGCTCGGATCTTGTTGTAAACGGAAATTTAGAGAGTTCAGGCGATGTTCAAATCGATGGAAGTATTGACGGCGATGTTAAAAGCGGATCACTTACTGTAAGCAGTACAGGTGTCGTTAGAGGGACAATTGAAGCCGACGAAGTAACCATCGCAGGTACTGTCACCGGCCAAATAAGAGCGCGGCATGTTGTATTGTTGAAGGGAGCGAAGGTGATAGCGGACTTGATCCAGGATAAGCTTTCCATTGAACCGGGAGCTTTTTTTGAGGGTAGCTGCAGCCAATATACACCAGATGATGGAAATGCCATGCAGCTTGAATACGCTGGAGAGAACTAAATTATTTAAGAACTTTCTGGCTTTAAGTAAATTTTGGCGGTTTTGGAAAACCAGTTGGTGGCATTCTTCCTGCGCTAGCTCGCTTACCTTTCCAGGCAAGTAACTCTGTTTCTGTTCTTTGTCGACCACCTTTAAGATGCCAACTTAGCCCATTCGCATATTCAAAAGTTTTTGCGTCAGCAAGCTTTCCATCTTTGTATTTTTGTAAAATTACACCTTTTCCTTTCGACATTTGTGGTAGTTCTTCAATTGGGAAGATTAATAATTTTCGGTTTGTGCCGACAACCGCAACGCTGTCTCCAGCAACCTTAACACAAATACATGCTTTACTATGCTGAGAGACATTCATGACTTGTCGCCCGTTCCTTGTCTGTGCAACCAAATCGTCGGTTATAGTTATAAAACCGCGTCCATCATCAGACGCTAGCAGCACCCTTTCTTCGGGCCTGTAGATCATCATAGCGATGACGTCTTCGTCGTTTGGCAAATCGATCATTAGTCGTATAGGCTCACCGTGGCCTCTGCCTCGCGGTAACTTATCTGCTAAAATAGTATAAAATCTTCCATTGCTGCCAAGGAATAAAATTTTATCAGTAGTTTCTGCTTGCTGTGCAAATGCTAGATTATCTCCATCTTTGAATTTTAGTTCCTTAGTGTCCGCGGAATGGCCCCGAACAGCTCTAACCCATCCCTTTTGAGAACATATTATAGTGATTGGTTCTTTTTCTATTGTTGCTTCTAGAGGAATATCAATATCTGAGGGCGCAGCACCTAATTTGGTTCGGCGCTTGCCTAATGCGGGTAGCGCTTTGAATTCTTTTTTCAGGTCCCTGACTTCAATAGCCAACGTTTCTAACAGTCTCTTTTCATCTTCTAACAGTTTTTCTTTGTCAGCTTTTTCTTCTGTTAATTCATCGAATTCTTTACGAAGTTGAAACTCTTCCAATTTTCGGAGTGCGCGTAATCGCATGTTAAGAATTGCCTCGGCCTGTCTGTCTGATAGCTTGAAGCTCTCTTTAAGCTGTTCCTTGGGCTGGTCTTCTTCTCTAATTATTCGTATCACTTCATCCAGATTTAAGAATGCTATTAGGTAAGCATTTAATACATCTAATCGATCAATTATTTTATTCAGTCTAAAATTTGTTTTGCGAATTAAAACCTCGTGCCTATGGTCTAAAAAGGCCTGCAGTGCATCTCTTAAAGACATAACACTAGGGACTTGATCTTTATCTAGAACATTCAAGTTTAGGTTCACTTTTACTTCTAAATCGCACTGTTTAAATAAGGTCTCCATCAAAATTTCTGGATCTATATTTCTACTCTTCGGTTCTAAAACTAGACGAAGATCTTCTGCGCTTTCATCACGAACGTCATTAAGAATGTTCAATTTTTTACTTTCAAGTAGCTCAGCCAGTTTTTCAACAAGTTTTGATTTTTGGACCTGATAAGGTATCTCGGCAACAACAATCTGGTAGGTCCCATTTTTTAACTCTTCTTTGTACCAATGTGCCCTTACACGGAAACTCCCTCTGCCGGTTCTATACGCCTCGATGATATGTTCTTTATTTTCTACCAACCACCCGCCAGTAGGAAAGTCTGGGCCAGGTATATATTCAAATAGTTTTTCAAAGGATACATTTGGGTGTTTTATCAGATGCAACAATGCATCACATATTTCACAGATATTATGAGGCGGAATGGACGTTGCCATCCCAACAGCAATCCCATGCGCGCCATTAGCGAGTAAGTTTGGGAATGCTGCAGGTAAAACGAGCGGTTCTTTGCCTTCACCATCATATGTTTCACGAAAATCGACTGTTTCTTCGTCTATGCCCTGCAATAAACGCTCAGCAACAGTGGTCATCCGAGCTTCGGTATAACGCATTGCTGCAGCGTTATCACCGTCAATATTACCAAAATTTCCTTGACCATCGACTAATGGATAACGCTGAGAGAAATCTTGCGCTAACCTAACCATTGCATCGTATATTGCAGCATCTCCATGAGGATGAAACTTTCCCATTACGTCGCCGACAACCCGGGCCGACTTTTTGAAAGCTTCTTGCGGAGATAAACGGAGTTGTCGCATGGCGTAAAGCAATCTCCGATGAACAGGTTTAAGCCCGTCTCTCACATCAGGTAGCGATCTTGACATTATCGTCGATAATGCATAAGCGAGGTATCGTTCACTCAACGCTTCTGCAAAATTAGTTTCCTCTACATTAGCCTCAGTTGTATCCATTTAATCAATCCATGAGCTTCGCGTTCTCGACACTTTAGTAGTTTAGTTCTAATCACCGAGTTAAAAAAAGGAAGATTAAATATTAGTGCAGGCTTTCGAACACTAGCGTATTTGATTGAACACCTTACTAAGTTATATTTTTAGATCAGGGGGCGTAACCTATTGAAAAAAATAGAAAAAAAATATCAAAGCACGAGTGTTGTCATTTTAATGCACTTTTTTCGATGCTATGATTTTGTTATCACTTTGGGTGTTCCCTTCGCGCTTAAACGCCATAGAAGCCTTGCATTATCCGAATCAGGCGTATCTGCTGCATCGGTTTGCTCTTTTGCCCTGTGCATTGTGGATAAATTATCAAACAAAAGAATATCGCCCACCTCGTAACGGTGTGAATACACAAACTGGCTTTTGGTGGCATGCGTTTTAAGCATTGAAAGGAGTGAAAGCGTCTCTTCTTTGGTTTTTCCAATAATCTCGAACGGCGAGTGAGCTACAGCATAAAGGGCTTTATGACCTGAAATAGGATGCGTTAAGATAAGGGGTTTTTCGCAAACTGCATTAGTGGTGGCTTGTTCCTTGGTTCTAATCGGGACAGGCCTATGCTCGTCTGGATCGAACTGCGCTCTGCCATAATAATGTTTGGCAGTTAATTTCTCTAGATTGCTTTTTAGATTTGGATCCAAAGCTTCATAAGCAGCAACCATATCGGTCACTAAAGTCTCACCGCCATTTTTTGGTACCTGGATAGCATATAACATTGTCATCGTCGTTGGATCTTCTATATAAGGTCCGTCAGTGTGCCAAACTGCAGCTCCGTTTCTTACAGCATCATCTTTATCTTTTTCTTCTGTGTTGCCTATAGCCATCATTTCGGGGTAATCCGGCATTCTTAAATAATCTAATACATGTTGGATAAGTTCACCCCATTGAGATGCAAACTGATAGTAGCTTTCCTTTGTAAGTTCTTGATTTTTTATCACCAGGCATCTGTGTTGGTATAAAGCCCATACCAGTTTTTCCATTAACGTTGCGGAAATGGTTTTATTTAGGTCAATGCCCTTTACCAGTGCGCCACACGATGAGCCCGTCGGTTCAATTACTAGCATTGGTTTTAGATACCTTTCCAGGATTTTTGTATATGAGAGGTAGACCGCGAACACTTATTCTCCAAAGTAACCGTTTAGTCCTTGCGTCATTCGCGTTTGCCTTTTCTATTGGCACAGCAGAATGCATCGTCGATAGTGTATCAAAAATAGCGAGGTCACCAACTTCGTAACTATGACTATAGACAAATCTATCTTGAATGGCATGAAGTTTCAGCTTCCAAAGTAATTCTCTAGCTTCAGTTTCTTCCATTCCCTTAATCGCAAAAGACGATTGTCCTGTCGCATAAAGTGATTTCCGTCCTGTAACGGGATGCCTAAGTACATAGGGTGGTAGCAACTAGGGATGCGATTTACTTGGTCTCTTGTTTTTAATGGGTTTGCTTTGAATTCATCATCAAGTAGTTTGCCGGCGCCGTATAAATGCGCGACCTCAAGTGAGTCTATTTTTTCCTTAGTTTTATCGTCGAGTGCGTCGTAAGCGGCTGACATATCCGCTAATTTTGTTTGACCACCAATTGAAGGAACTAAAATTGAATATAGCATGGTGGCGCTCGCGGGTTTTCGTTGGTAGGATTGATCGGTATGCCATAATGCTGCTCCGTTTCTGATATCCGACGAACTATCTTTTTCTTCTGTATTTCCAACGGCCAGTAGCTCTGGATATCCAGGCATTCTCATATGATCTAGAACGTGTGGAATTGGTGTCCCCCACAACCGCCCAAATTTTAAATATTTAGCCTTTGTTAGTTTCTGATCCTTTATAATAATGACCCGATGTTCGTATAACGCGTCTGTGAGGCTTTTCATTAAACTCGAAGTGATAGTTTTGTTCAGATCAATTCCGCAAAGATTGGCGCCGTGGGCCGCATTTTGAATTGGAATGACTTCGACCATTCTACCCTCTCTTTCCTAGTCGTGCATTGTCGGTTAACTTGTTGTTCCGCTCAATAGTCCAATAACTACTATCTGAATTATAATGACATTTTTTCTGAAGTTAAAAATCTGAACAAACTTAAGTAATCCAAATTTTATTTTGATCCTATGATGACCGACTCTGATAAGAAGTTTAAACAACTATTTTGTAATCGTAATTTTGTCCTTTTTCTATTAATGCGATCTTGCAATGTAATAGGCGTTCAGATCGTAACCGTTGCTGTCGGTTGGTACGTTTATCAATTAACACGTGATCCTTTGGATCTCGGATATATAGGACTAGCTCAGTTTGCGCCTTCATTGGCTTTATTCTTGGTCGCCGGCTATGTATCGGACAAATATGACCGAAGAATGACCATAGTGGTATCGAATGTCATTCATTTAGTAGTGGTTTTTCTTTTGCTTGGCGTCTCATTAAGCAATTGGGGTAACATAAAAACAATCTTGCTTATATTGGTTATCCATGGAATTGCCAGGACATTTTTTCACACTGCATCCCAAGCAATTCTGCCTAACATAGTAGCTTCACATGTTTTTCCAAATGCCGTCGCTTATTCTTCCTCGGTTAATAAGGCTGCACAATTAATAGGCCCAGCGCTAGGTGGTGTGCTGTTAGCTTTATCTGAGGACTGGGCATATTACGTGGCTGGATGTTCATTTTTATTGGCCGTTTGTGCCTCCAGTGTTATGAGCGGTCAGTTGAAGTACAAGTCCGCGGATCGAATGACACTGACCCGGATGCTAAGTGGATTTTCATATGTTTGGCGAAACAAAATTGTTTTGGGCGCGGTCTCCATAGATCTCGTCGCGGTGTTATTGGGAGGTGTTATGGGGTTGCTTCCAATTTATGCGAGCGATATTTTAGCTGTTGGCCCCGATGGTTTGGGGCTGATGAGAGCTATGCCAGGAATTGGTGCTCTCTTCATGGGGCTGGTTTTAGCGCAAATAGCCCATCCGCGCTATGTGGGTGCCACCATGTTCATTACTCTAGCTCTTTTTGGTGGATCCATTGTCATTTTTAGTCTTTCGACAGTTTTTTGGATTTCATTAGCCGCGTTAGCAATTTATGGGGCTTCAGATATGGTCAGCGTTTACATTAGACTGACACTCGTTCAGTTAGCTACACCAGATGAGATGCGAGGGAGAGTAAGCGCGGTGAATTCGATCTCTATAAATGCTTCAAATGAGTTAGGAGATTTCAGAGCCGGTTTAATGGCGTCTGGCTTTGGAACAGTACCTGCAGTTTTGATAGGTGGTATAGCTACGTTTGCAGTCGTTGGAGTATGGATGAAAGTTTTTCCAGGCCTTGTTAAAATAAATAGATTTGATGATGTCAAAAAATAAATGACTTAAGGGGAGTTTATTGAACTATCTTAAGTTATTGGAAAGACACCCTTTCGAGCATGCTCATATGATAGTGTATTTAATAATGCTGGTCCCCAATCGGGGGTATCAATAATTACTATTCCGCAAGATTCTTTTTCCCAGACGGCCCTG
Organism: Rhodospirillaceae bacterium; assembly: GCA_002690995.1. Taxonomy (GTDB): domain Bacteria; phylum Pseudomonadota; class Alphaproteobacteria; order Thalassobaculales; family Thalassobaculaceae. The sequence continues at coordinate 8,198 of NZGS01000065.1, read as the reverse complement.
AAGTGGGTTTTTGACCTGAGAAGGACTAAATCAAAGTCCAAATGGTCCATGCCAAATTGTTCAAATGGGTCGAGATTAATCGCACTAATATTTGCTGAAATAAGCCAAATGAAGATATTTTTTACTTTGACGATTGCTGTGACTCCAAGATCGACTGGCCGACCTTTTCCCATTAATCCGCCCATTTGGAACTTTGGTTTTCCGGTCCAAATTACCTCAACCTCTATTAGAAGAGGTTGTCCGGCTTTCGAAGAGCTCTTTCCCCCAACCTCTAGTAAAATATTTGAGCCAACACCTGCTGCATGAGCTGTTTTTGCCGCTTGTGGATCCCAGAAATATGGCACAGCGACCCTCTCATTGCTGGTTTTAATCAGCTCATGCAAAACGTAAGTAGAGTCGTTCATTCTATCTGCATGCTCAAGAATAACGGCGGGCTTTTGTTCGTTTTTTTTGATTTCCAAAGCTTTTCTTAAACCGTTTCTGACATTAAATACGCTGTCCTTCGGGTATAAACTTTCTCTCAAATCCCAAATCAATTTTGACATGTGTGCAATCACCTTGTTTGAGGTATCATGATCATTTTTGCTCGTTACTATTAACGATATGCCAATCTGGGGTACGTCGGCATATGCGAACCCCATTACTACTGAGCAGTCTAAAATATTAGCATAGAGTTCCTCCTGTCTTCTGGCTTCAGCCATAACTTCACAAAGTGGGGCAACCTTTGTCGCAGTAAAAATTGAGGGCAAGGTTATTGGGACTTTCTGTATTACAGTTTTTGGATCAAATTCGCCTCTTAGTTTTGCAATCATAATCTTCCCCACACGTTCGCCGGTGTCTCCCATGTCTATGTGAGGACTCTCTCTGTAAGCACTCAGTACTTCTGCATAATCTATAAACTTGGGGTCAAGGTTTCCGTGAAGGTCAAAAGCTACTCCAAGGGGCAAATCATTACCTATTTGTCTTCGAATCTCACTAACCAAATCCAAATCTGTTCTGCCATTTTTCGTAACTAACGCACCATGAAGGCCTAAGAGCACTGCATCGAGATTGTAAAGTTCCGCTCTAATTCCGCGGGAAATCTCATCAACAAAGTGGTCAAAGGCTTCATCTGTTGCAGACGCAGCTGCGCCCACCTCTGAATAGACCAGTGGAACCAACTCAACGCCCTCGTCTTTGCACGCTTTTATGAAGCCGCCTGGCACAGTGTTTGTATCTTCGAAAGATGAAAGGAGATCCTCTCCCCGTTTTGCTACTCTTTCAAATTCGTCGAGTGTAGTTGGCTTGGGAAGAAATGTGACTGATTCTAAATTGAAACCTGCTATCAGAATTCTCATTATGCTTCCTTTTGAAGAGTAGCTAAGCTCTAAGAGCAATTTGTTTCAGTCTAGCATTTTAGTTGAGATAATTTTAGTTTAAATATGGATAAGGATTGATAACGCATCCATTGTACAAATAACAATGCTGCAGGGAGTATACCAAAGTGATACCAAACGAAATTCCAGGTTTTAATTTTGACCTTGGAGAAACTGTAGACCTTCTAAGGGACACAGTTAGATCCTTTTCTGATGATGAAATTGCGCCACGGGCTAATTTGATAGAACAAAACAACGATTTTCCAAAAGATTTATGGACTAAGCTCGGCGATATAGGCGTCTTGGGTATCACTGTTGAGGAGGAATATGGCGGCGCCGGTATGGGGTATTTGGAGCATGTTGTCGCCTTGGAAGAAATAAGTCGGGCATCTGCTGCTGTTGGATTGAGTTACTCAGCCCATTCTAATCTTTGTGTTAATCAGCTACGTCTAAATGGTAACGAGGAGCAGAAGAAAAAGTTTCTGCCAGAGTTGATCTCAGGAGAAAAAGTTGGTGCCCTAGCTATGAGTGAGACGGGCGCTGGCTCGGATGTGGTTGGTATGAAAACAATTGCCACAAAAAACGGAGATCGTTTTATCTTGAACGGCTCTAAAATGTGGATAACAAATGGCCCAAACGCGGATACTCTTGTTGTTTATGCTAAAACTGATCCCGGTGCCGGCAAACACGGAATTACAGCCTTTATAATTGAGAAGGGAATGGAGGGTTTTTCCACGTCACCAAAATTAGATAAAATGGGAATGCGCGGTTCAAACACTTGTGAACTAATATTTAGTGATTGTGAAGTCCCAGAAGCTAATGTTTTGGGCTCATTGAATGGTGGCGTTAAGGTTCTTATGAGCGGGCTAGATTATGAACGAGCTGTATTGGCGGCGGGTCCAATAGGTATTATGCAGGCTTGTATGGACGTGGTTTTACCATATGTCCATGATCGAAAACAGTTTGGTCAGCCCATTGGGGAATTCCAACTAATGCAGGGCAAATTGGCAGATATGTACGTTACGATGAATGCTTCAAAATCCTATGTTTACAGTGTTGCCAAAGCTTGCGACCGCGGTGAAGTAGCCAGAAGGGATGCGGCAGGCGCAATATTATATGCTGCGGAGCGTGCCAGCTGGATGGCATCGGAGGCAATACAATGTCTGGGCGGAAATGGATATATAAATGAGTACCCAACTGGTCGACTGTTAAGGGACGCAAAATTATATGAGATAGGTGCCGGCACTTCTGAAATTCGAAGAATGTTAATCGGCAGAGAGTTATTTAAAGAGACTTCCTAAACTTTATAACGAAAAGCTAGCAAGTAGCTTTTGTTCTATTAGAAATGAGCATTTTTTATGTCGGATGTAACGACGGGGACAAGCCATCAAGAGAAATGTTCCTGGTGTCTAGGAGATGCTAAATATGAACACTATCATGACACCGAATGGGGCGTGCCGCAAAAGGATGATAGAGTTCTATTTGAGAAAATAAGTCTGGAAGGGTTCCAGGCCGGGTTAAGTTGGATAACAATATTAAGAAAGCGAGATAACTTTCGAAAAACATTTGATAACTTTGACCTTAACGCAGTAAGTGCCTACAACGAAGACCACACTGAAAAAATATTGAAAAACGCTGGTGTCGTGAGGCACCGCGGCAAAATAGAGAGTGTTATAAACAACTCGAAAAGAGCTAAAGAATTGCAAAATGAGTTTGGCTCTTTAGCTGCCTTTTTTTGGTCATTTGAGCCCAAAGATAATCCAACATTATCCGAAAGAAGAGTGAGAGAAACGTCTATCCCTTCTTTTTCGAAGGAGTCTGAGGCAATGTCGAAAGCTTTAAAACAAAGAGGTTGGACTTTTGTAGGCCCAACCATCTGTTATTCTTTTATGCAGTCAATGGGATTAGTAAATGATCATGTAGACGCATGTTTTCGTAAAGAAATCGTTGCTGATTTGAGGCAAAAATTTAGGCGCCCTTAAACGTTATCAAATTAAAAAATTGCTGATAAAAAAAGTGCCAATAAATTCTTGAGGAGTAAAAATGAAAGGTAAAAGAATTACCACGGGTTCGCCTTTCGAGGCTATGGCGGGATATTCTCGTGCGGTGGTAGACGAAAATATCGTCTACATCTCTGGCACTACCGGTTACGATGCTAGATATAAATGTTATCCATCGAATGTAAAAGAGCAGGCAATAATCGCATTTTCAATTATAGAAGCTGCCCTTAAAAAAGCAGGGAGCAGCTTAGAGAACATGCTGCGAATACGGGTTTATGTGGCCTCGAGGAGCGAATTCGAGGAAATTAAACCGATAATTCAGGTTAATTGTGAGGCGGCCATGCCCGCAAATACCACGATTATATGTGATCTAGCAGAGGAAGAAATGCGAGTAGAATTTGAAGTTACCGCGAGAATTTAATAATCAACAAACACCTTCAGTCTAAAATTTTTCATGCCGCAGAGATAATTAGGCATAATTCTTTTCGTAAAATTAGGGAGAACAGCATGACAACGATTATGATTACAGGCGCAAGTCGAGGACTTGGATTGGAATTCGCCCGCCAGTTTTACAGCGAGGAATGCAGAGTAATTGCGACATGCAGAAATCCCAAAAAAGCCAATGAGCTAAATGCAATTGGTGATATCGATGTCCATTCATTGGACGTCACTGACGACAAAAGCGTTGCAAACCTTGCTGATAAGTTGCGTGGTGAAAATATTGATATTTTGATTAACAACGCGGGTGTCATTGGACAAAGGGACGGGTTTGGTAGGCTCGATTACGATATTTGGGCTGAAACGATGGATACAAATGTCTTTGGACCTATGCGGGTCGCTGAAGCCTTTCGAGATAACGTAATGAATAGTGAAAAAAAACAAATGATATTCATAACTTCGCGGATGGGTAGTATCACAGAAGCAGTTCCAAACGCTTATGTTTACAGGTCTTCAAAAGCGGCACTTAATATGGCTGTCAAATGTCTCTCTGCAGAATTAGATCAACAAGGTTTGATAGCTGTGCTGTTTCACCCTGGGCACGTGCAAACCGATATGGGTGGACAAGCAGCTCCTGTCACGCCGCAAAAGAGTATTGAAGGTATGAAAAATCAGATAGTTGCGCTGACACACGACGACAACGGGCGCTTCTTGTCTTATGATGGCCACCAAATTCCTTGGTGAAGATGTATTAGTAATTTTGAATAGAGGTCTTAAATGACAGAATTTAAAAGTTCTTTGAACACTTCGTCAGCAGATTTTATTGCAAATTCAGAAAACATGCAGAGTTTAATTGATGATTTGAGGACGCATGTGGCCAGAGTTAAGCTAGGGGGAGGCGAACGTTCACAAAAGCGGCACATAGATAGGGGCAAGCTCTTACCTCATGATCGCATTAGTGGATTACTAGACCCAGGTTCACCCTTTTTAGAATTTTCACAGCTAGCAGCCCATGAAATGTATGAAAATGAAGCGCCGTCGGCAGGTATACTGACGGGAATCGGAAGAGTGTCTGGTTGTGAGGTCGTCATCATTTGTAACGATGCGACGGTAAAGGGAGGCACGTATTATCCTATTACTGTCAAAAAACATCTTAGAGCTCAGGAAATAGCACAAGAGAACCATCTGCCCGTTGTCTATTTAGTCGACTCCGGCGGAGCTAACTTACCGCATCAAGACGCTATTTTTCCTGATAAAGAACATTTTGGAAGGTGTTTCTTTAACCAGGCGAATATGTCAGCTTTGGGTATTCCTCAAATAGCTGTTGTTATGGGCAGTTGCACTGCAGGAGGGGCTTACGTACCCGCTATGTGTGACGAGGCGGTAATAGTAAAAGGGCAGGGGACGATATTCTTGGGAGGCCCTCCCTTGGTTAAAGCTGCAACTGGCGAGGTTGTAACCGCAGAAGATTTAGGTGGTGCTGATGTTCATAGTCGGGTCTCCGGAGTGACAGATCATTACGCGAACGATGATCAGCATGCGTTGGAGATCGCTAGGCAAATTATTAGCACGCTCAACTTTAAAAAAATAAATAAAGATCGTCCTTCCTGGGTTGAACCACTCTATGATCCAGAGGAAATATATGGAGTTGTTCCTAAAGATCCCAAAACGACTTTTGATATTAGAGAGATTATAGCACGTATCGTTGATGGGAGCGATTTCAGCGAATTCAAATCTCTCTATGGGGCGACTTTGGTATGTGGTTTTGCAAAAATTTACGGCCAACCGGTCGGAATCTTGGCTAATAATGGTATCTTATTTTCCGAATCATCGCTTAAGGGGGCGCATTTTATTGAGTTATGCTGCCAAAGAAAAATACCACTGATTTTTTTACAAAATATTACAGGCTTTATGGTTGGAGAAAAATATGAGCGAGGAGGTATCGCTAAAGACGGTGCTAAACTTGTGACTGCTGTCGCCTGCGCTCGCGTTCCAAAGTTTACAGTGATTGTTGGTGGTTCGTTTGGAGCTGGTAATTATGGTATGTGTGGAAGAGCCTATTCGCCGAGAATGTTATATACATGGCCTAACAGCCGAATATCGGTTATGGGAGGTGAGCAAGCGGCAAGTGTATTGGCCACCGTGAAGCGTGACGGAATGGAAGCACGTGGAGAAAAATGGACCGCTGAGGAAGAAGAGCAATTCAAAATTCCTATTCGTCAGCAATATGAGAAGGAGGGGCATCCTTACTACGCCACAGCCCGACTTTGGGATGACGGCATAATAGACCCGGCTGATACGAGAAAGGTTCTTGGTTTATCAATTTCTGCATCCTTAAATAAACCAATAGAAGATACGAAATTTGGTATTTTCCGAATGTAATTGGGAGCACTTTTTTAAAAAAATATTGGCTTATTCAATGTGTGTAATCACCCAAATTCTCGATAGACCTTGATCGTATGGAGCGATCACTTTTCATAGGAACGGCCCTGGTGTTATTTTGCCTTATTATGGCTGCTGTCGGGCGCGGAATGGGGGATACATATGCTATTTTTCTTCTTCCTTTAAGCCAAGATCTAGGTTGGGACAGATCTAATATTGCCTCTATCTACGCCGTCTATATCGGCGCCATGGGGGTTTTCTCGCCATTGTCTGGATATCTTTTTGATCGTTTCGGCAGTCGCTTTATTTATGTTTTTGGGGTTCTCTGTCTTGGGGCGGGTTATTGGGCTGCGGGAAACTTAACTTCCCTATGGCATTTTTATTTAGCGCTTGGACTTTTAACTGGTTTAGGTGCATCCCTGATTTGGCAAGTTCCAGCTCAGAGTCTTGTAAGTAGGTGGTTTGATAAGCAACTTGGGACTGCAATAGCCTTCGTTTATGCAGGTTATGGTTTTGGAATATTAATCTTAGCCCCGATAGCACAGATTTTGATTGAAGGCTACGGATGGCGGCTGACATATCAACAATTTGGAATAGTGTTTTTGTGTTTAATACCAATTATCATTTTTATTCCTTGGAAAGTAATCGAGCGGGGTGCCCCGAACAATCCAAGACGGACAAATACAGGGCGGGCTGAAGGTGGGCATACTCTTGGCTCCGCAGTAAGATTGCCAGTTTTTTGGATAATGTTTGCAATTTACTTTCTCACCGCTTTTGCAATTTTTGGGGTCAGCGTTCAGTCGGTTGCCTTCCTTGTGGAACTCGGTTTTGGTGAATTGGAGGCAGCAGGTGCTTTTGGACTTGCAGGAATGTTGTCCTTCGCTGGAATGTTTTTGACAGGGGTAGCTGCGGATAAGTTTGGGAACAGTTTAGTGGCAACAATTAGTTATTTGCTCACGATAAGTGGTGTCCTTGGACTGGCCGCTTTACAATTTTTTCCTTATGAAGGATTAGTGCTCTTTTGGGTAATTCCTTATGGCTTGAGTATGGGCGCGCGTGGACCAATTATCGCTACTCTCTTAGCAAAGTTATTTTCTGGAAAAGGCCTTGGAGCTATTTATGGAATGATCATGATGGGGCAAGGACTGGGTGCTGGGCTAAGCGCTTGGTGTGGGGGCCTTATATATGATTTCACTGATGGATATAATTTAATGTTTTGTATATCGGTGATATCAGCGCTTATATGTATTGCACTTTTTTGGTTAAGTCCGGAAATCCGTTTTGGATATTTAAACTCGCCTTCACGTGCAAAACAGTCGAATTAGTTCAAACCTTAATTTAAATAGGAAGAGATTTATGGCGGATTTACATTTTCTGACAGCAGTCCAGCTTTCCGAAAAAATCAAGAGCAAGAAAATAAGTTGTTTAGAAATGCTCGATTTATTCTTAGCAAGAACCGAAAAGTTTAATCCAAATCTCAACGCCATCATTTACTTGGATAAGGAGGCAGCACGAGAGAGAGCTAAAGAGGCAGACGAAGCTCTAGCTAAAGGAGAGTCCTGGGGTGCACTGCATGGTGTTCCAATGACTGTGAAAGAGAATTTTAATATTGCGGGTCAACCCTCCACCTGGGGCGTGCCGGATCTCAAAAATAATATAGCCAAAGAAGATGCGCTTGCAGTTAAACGTATGAAAGCGATTGGTGTTAATTTTTTTGGCAAAACAAATGTCCCGCTTTTGCTCTCCGATTGGCAGAGTTTTAATGAAATTTATGGCACCACGAATAATCCGTGGGATCTAAATCGGACACCTGGAGGTTCGTCAGGTGGGTCCGCTGCTGCTCTGGCAGCTGGTATGACAGGATTGGATGCGGGCAGCGATATTGGAGCCTCCATTCGAAACCCCGCCCATTATTGTGGCGTATTTGGACATAAGCCGAGCATGGGTATATTACCAACTCTGGGCTGCGCTTTCCCTGGTGGTCACGTGCCACCTGATATATCTGTTATCGGCCCATTGGCTC
>NZGS01000064.1 GCA_002690995.1 Rhodospirillaceae bacterium | reverse complement strand
TTAGAAAAAAGAATTTTTACTCTGTTTATTTTTTAAGTCGTCGGCGGGTCTAATCCCTTTGGTAATAATCTCGCAAAATCAAATTTAATATTCGTTGTTACCTTGCAGTGGTATTCACGAGGACACTTTGGATAAAAATTTACCTTCTGACAGAAAGTATACTTCATGCTGATCATTAGATTTTCTCGAGGTCTATTGTAATTTATCAGGACCAAACTGATCAAATAATTGAGAGATAAAGGTATGTTAAATTATTGTGTGAAATGTGTAATGCCGCATACTAAGCCTCATCTTCAGTTTAATGATGAAGGAGTGTGCGATGCCTGTCGACTTTATGAAGAACGCGAGGAAGTAGACTGGAATGTCAGGAAACAAGAACTTTCAGACGTTTTGGATAAATACCGGAGTAAAGACGGCAGTAACTGGGATTGTGTAATACCAGTAAGTGGCGGTAAAGATAGCACATATCAAGTTATACGAATGCTCCAGTTGGGCATGAACCCTCTTTGTGTCACGGGAACAACGTGTGACCTATCTAAAATTGGCCGAAAAAATATTGAAAACCTTCAGAACTTAGGCGTGGACTATATTGAAGTTACCACCAACAGGATTGTTAGACGAAAATTAAATAGAATAGGTTTGAAACAGATAGGTGATATATCATGGCCTGAACACATTTCGATCAATACCATTCCCATAAGAGTAGCCGTCCAATATGGAATCAAATTAATTATATGGGGTGAAAATTCACAGAATGAATATGGAGGACCTGCATCAGCTTCAGACAGCGATATCAAAACTTGGGAATGGTTACTTCAATTCGCTGGTTTTGTAGGCTTAAGAACCTCAGACTTGATAGGAGTAGACGGGCTCAGAAAACGTGACATGATTCCATTTACCTACCCAACAAAAGAAGAGTTGTCCAAAGTCGGAGTTACAGGCCTATTTCTAGGTTATTATCTGCCTTGGGACGGGTATTCAAATGCATTGCTTGCGCAAGCCCATGGCTTCTCAACACTAGCAACACCGGTGGAAGGCTCTCTTGTTAATTATGAAAATCTAGATAATCATCAAACGGGCATTCATGATTATTTTAAGTTTTTAAAATTTGGCTTTGGGAGAGCAACAGATATTGCATGCTCACATGTAAGACGAGGAAGAATTTCACGCGAAGATGCAGTTGAACTAGTAAAAATCCATGATGGAAAGTTTCCTTGGACCTATTTGGGCAAATCGCTCAAGGATATTCTCGAACCACTAGATATCTCTGTTGATGAGTTCATAACGATATGTGATCAATTCACTAATAAGAAAATATTCTTAACAGATAGAAATGGCAAATTGGTTAAGGATAATTATGGCAATCTCACAAAAATTAACTATGCGGAGTGATAGAAAATTTTTTTGGGATTTTAAAAGAAATGAATGTATTGATCGTTGATTATGGAATGGGGAACATTGGTTCCGTACGCCGTGTAATAGAAGAGCGTGGTGCAACCCCAATTATAACGCAATATCCAGAAGACATTAAGAAGGCAAATAAAATTATATTGCCTGGAGTGGGTGCCTTTCCAGATGGCATGTTTTCTTTGAACAAGACCGGTTGGGTTGATGTCTTACGAAAAGCTATTTTGGAAGATGGCAAAAGTATTTTTGGTATATGCTTAGGAATGCAATTATTAGCTACCGTAAGTTATGAAGGACACAAAACATCTGGACTTGACTTGATTGGAGGTGTGGTAGAGCCACTTAAAGCTAATGCACCGGACGTTAGGATACCACATGTAGGCTGGAATGAAATTGAATTTCATCGAAACGATCCGTTGATAGAGGGAGTGGCTCAAGGGACCGATTGTTATTTTGTTCATAGTTATCATTTCATTCCAAAGGAGGATGAATATATTGTAGCAACGACGCCTTACTGCGGGCAATTTGTATCAATTGTCAGAAAAGAGTCAGTATACGGAGCCCAATTCCACCCTGAGAAGAGTTCAAAAGCTGGCCTCAGGATAATTGAAAACTACTTAAAAATATAAAAAAATTATGTTAAAAGTTCGAATAATACCCACTTTATTATGGAAGACCTTGAATTTGGTAAAGGGGCAGGCTTTTGATAGTTGGCGTCAAGTAGGGAGCGTGATGCCATCGATTAAAGTTTATAACGCACGCGATGTTGATGAGCTTGTATTGCTAGATGTGTCAGCAACAGACGAAAAAAGAGAGCCTGATTATCTTACTATTTCTGAATTATGTGATGAATGTTTTGTTCCATTAACATATGGCGGAGGGGTAACCAATATTGAAGTTATTCGAAAACTATTACTTTCTGGTGCAGATAAAGTTGCGATAAATACATTTGCCTACAGTGAACCTGAATTCATTCGTGAAGCTTCTGCTCGTTATGGATCACAGTGCATTGTTGCTAGTATTGACGTTAAAAGAAATGACGCCGGAAATCATGAATGCTTTAGTCACTGTGGAAAAAAGTCTACAGGATTAGACCCTATCTCATGGTCGAAACGCCTTGAAGAACTCGGCGTTGGTGAGATCCTTTTAACATCTATTGAGCGAGACGGAAGTATGCTCGGTTATGATACAGAGTTAACTAAAGACATTTCTACCGCAGTATCCATACCGGTAATCGCTTCTGGAGGCGCTGGTAATTACGAACATATGCTGGACGTGATTCAAAATGGTGGCGCATCAGCTGTTGCAGCTGCCAGTATTTTTCATTTTACAGAACAGACACCAGCTGAAGCGAGAGACTATCTTGCAGAAAATGGTATACCTGTACGCAAAACATAGATAAATAGCTAAAACCACTTGAGGTATCAATTTGTTAGAAATAGGTACTCTCAATTAAGCAGACTTACTAACATTTTATATATCGAGATTGGCATGGAAGATTCTGAATTGGTAAATAAGCTATGGTTGAGCTGGAATGAAATAAACCAAAGGGGGAAAGGCAGAAGAATTATATTTTTTGGCAGAGGAACTTGGATGGGCAAAACTCTAAATTACCTAACAAACGAAGGGGATTATGCTGTAGACAATAGCAAATACGAACAAGGCGAGATTGAGAAAGGATTAAAAATCTATCACCCTGATAAACTAAAAGAGGAGACATGGGATGATATATTTATAATAATAACAACGTCTGCATTTTATGAAGTCACTACGCAGTTGCAAAACTATGGGTTAATTCCGGGAAAACATTTTTGCATTACACCTTCACTAAAAGATTTCAATTCAATATCTAAGGTAACCTCTCATGACCAAACTCTGTATATTGCTTGTTCAGACAGTTATCTCGAAGGCAATTTAGAACGTGGTGGTGGTTTTTATAAATACAACACTAGCTCCGGAGAACTAAAAAAAATCATTAATGGTTTATGCCATAGTATTGTTGATGGCAAAGGTTGCAAATATCTTATCGATGACATCGTGGGCATTCGAATTCTCGACGAAAAATTTTCAACTATTGATATACTTGAGTTGCCTCAAAAAACGCGACCGCATGGTATTGCTTTCTGCCCAACGAGGGAACTTATTTTTATAAGTTTTACTGGCCATGATTCAATTGGAATCTATGATGCGAACAATCATAGAAAAGTTGAAGAAATTTCTTTATCGAAAAAATTTGAAAAATTAGGCATTGCTCAGCATCACATAAACGATCTCTGTGTGATAGGTGATTCTTTATATGTTTCGATGTTTTCTATTTCAGGAAATTGGAGGCTTGGATTGTATGATGGCGGTATTATTGAGTTCGATATCGATTCTCTTGAATTTAAAAATCCGGTTCTGAGAGACCGATGGATGCCGCATAATCCTATGATAATTGGTGAAAACTTTTTTTATTGTGACTCCATGAGAGGGACAGTAAATTGTGGCACATGGAAAACAATTATAAAATTGAATGGATTTGTCAGGGGCTTGGCTTACGATGACGAATTTTTCTATGTCGGTCACAGCTTGCACCGCCATATTCACCGCGTAGAGGGCAGCAGCCATAATATTTCGATAGATACTGGCATCTACATGGTTGATGAAACTAGTAAAGTCACAAAATTTTTTCCAATACCGCAGTTATCTGATATTCACGCATTATATATCCCTTCAGCCTAGAACTTGTGTATTCCACATTTAGATGGAGTAATGAGTGTACCTAGGGTGATGGTATTTAACCCCATGACTAATTTTGCCAACTGCACAAAACGCTGCCTGCGTTCTTTATTTACTGCGGTGCGCGAAATTGAAACTTTCGCTGGCCTTTATTTTCATTAAGTCAGACCAATAAATTAAGTCGCAGCGGAAAGGTCTTTGTTGCTTTCTCCAGTGGCAACTGTATGAGCTTTTTATCTGCTGGTCGGTCAAAAGTTTTGAAAACAGCTTTTTCGCCTCTGCATCTGTAAATTCGGCAATGTGGTTCGCGTCAAAAAAGCCGATATCCTGTCCACCCGATTAATAATTTGGACCCATTGTATTTCTCAATTTTCAGAAAATTAGAACAATCTGTCACAAAATTCGAAACCCAATTAATTCGTGAAAGACATGAAAGACCTAAAGGCACAAAACTGTAATTAGAATAGCGCCCCCCCAATGCAATATAGAATCCAAACGAAGCAATTAACTGAGGGAAGAGGATAAACATTGGTATTGTCAGGGCTGAGCAAAACAATGTTTAGGTCAAGTGCTTGCCAATTTTGGCCTTAGATACTCACTCAAAGTGCACCCATGTAATAACAAATAACGTGGTCAGAGATAGGGCTACTATCAGTCCCTTAATTTATTGCTGCGTTTTGCAATTTTTTAAATTTAAACTTTCAGTCCAGCAGTTATAAACATCTTTATCAAAATAAAAGTCATATTTTTACAATCAAAAGTTGAGATGTTACAATTTTTTTCAACAAAAATTCAAAAATTCTTTATCAAAACATGAAATTGACAAAAGTGACTTTTTCTATATTCTATTGTCGCAATATGCATTTTTATAAAGCTAGTAAAATTTTAACTTACATACTCAATTTTTCTGCGGGTTAATATGGTAAAATATGAAAACAAAGACAAATTTTGCCAGTTGTTCTATTCTAGCCCTCTCCCTGCTGTCTTAACAGTTGGCACTGCAGCTGAAGCTTTATTCCAAAAATGTGATAATGCTAGCAGAAAGGCTGCTGAACGAGAAATCAATAGAAGCACACTGAAATTTGAGCAACTTAACTATTCCTCCCTCTCTGATGAACATGGTCGACCAGCCAAACACTTGGTTTTTGATCAATTAGTTGGCTCTGCTCGCAAAAAGAGAAAGCTCATCCTGTTTGCTCAGATGCTTTCATCTGATAACAACGAAGAGCATTTTTTGGCCCTTAATGATGCTCGCGGTGGTCGTCGATGGGTGCACCTCAATTTAAGCAGTGACCGTGTAGGTTCACTTCAGGACGCTCTTATCAAACTCTGTGCTTTTGAAAAAAAAGATGTCGTGATGATTCCATCAGGGGCAATCGTCGAACTATTGCGGCAACTTGTTAGAAAACTAGGAAGCCAACGTGTAGTAAGACTCCCTGTAGGATCGCTTACAGTATCGCTTGAGGTTTATTCACATGGACAGGTCGATATTTTGCAGAGCGTTAGTCAAAATATGAATGTGAACATCAAAAATCAGTTCACGCACCTAGACAGGCTTGAAGCAGAGGCTATGCATATTTTCCGTGAAGTGATGGCGGATGCAGATAATCCTGTAATGTTATATTCAGTGGGCAAAGATTCATCTGTGTTGTTGCACTTGGCGTGCAAGGCCTTTTATCCAAGCCCACCACCTTTCCCTATGCTTCATGTGGATACGCTTTGGAAGTTCCAAACGATGTATGACTTCAGAGATTATATTGCGCAAGAGTCTAACATGGAACTCCTAGTGCACATAAATCCTGAGGGAGTGTCGAATAATATCAATCCGTTTGATCATGGTTCGGCGTTGCATACCGACATAATGAAGACCCAGTCACTAAAAATGGCGCTCGACCATTACAAGTTTGATGTGGCTTTTGGAGGAGCACGGCGCGATGAAGAGAAGAGTCGCGCAAAGGAGCGCATCTTTTCTTTCAGGAACTCATCACATCGCTGGGATCCAAAAAACCAACGCCCAGAACTTTGGAATCTCTATAATGGTAGGAAAAACTCAGGTGACTCAATCCGTGTATTTCCGCTCTCAAATTGGACTGAACTCGACATCTGGCAATACATTTATCGTGAGCAAATTCCAATTGTGCCACTTTACTTTGCATCAGAGCGCCCTGTAATCAAACGCAATGGTATGCTGATGATGGTAGATGATGATCGGCTACCACTCAATAAAGACGAGATTATTCAACTGAAAAAGATCCGTTTTCGCACTCTCGGGTGCTACCCCTTAACAGGTGCTATTGAGTCCGAAGCGGATGACCTAGCGAGCATTATTTTAGAGCTGCTTTGCACACGGACCAGTGAGCGGCAAGGACGAGCTATTGACAGTGATTCCAGTGCTTCAATGGAGAGAAAAAAGCAAGAGGGTTACTTCTGATGACACTAGAATTGGAAGCTGTCGATCAGGTGAAGCAGTACCTTGAAGCGCAAGCGAACCTCGGCACCTTGCGCTTTATTACTTGCGGCAGCGTTGATGATGGCAAGAGCACGCTAATTGGCAGAATGCTCTTTGAAGCTCAATCGATCTTTGATGATCAGTTAACCTATCTTCAACTGGACTCAAAAAAGGCGAGAACCCAAGGCGACAGCTTCGATTTTGCCCTCTTAGTAGATGGTCTTACTTCTGAACGAGAGCAAGGTATTACAATCGACGTTGCTTACCGGTTTTTTGCCACAGACCAGAGGAAATTTATAGTTGCAGACACTCCTGGGCATGAACAATATACGCGAAACATGGTAACCGGAGCATCAACAGCAGACGTAGCAGTAATTTTGATTGATGCTCGCCAAGGTGTGTTAACGCAGACCCGGCGTCATTCGCTGATCTGCTCAACGCTTGGCATTCGTAAGGTTGTGATTGCAATCAACAAAATGGATTTAGTTGAATACAGTAAGGAAGTTTTTGATCAAATTTCGGAGGAATATAAAAATTTCGCAGATGCACTCCAATTTGAGCAGACATTAGCGATTCCAATATCTGCCTTGAAAGGAGATAACATTATTAAGCGGTCGAGCTATATGAGCTGGTTTCAAGGTCCGACACTTCTTGGGTTTTTGGAAATTGTTGATACGAATAATTCTAGTATCAAGTATCCGCTTAGATTTCCAGTTCAATGGGTAACTCGTTCAAATACAGACTTTAGAGGCTTTTCTGGAACGGTTGAGGCTGGGACAGTAAATGTTGGCCAAAAAATTCGTGTTTTACCCTCAAGTGAAACTGCGACCATTAAAGAGATTATTCTTTTCAAAGAACATTTACAATCAGCTCAGCATGACAGGGCTGTGACATTGACTCTCGATAAGGAGATCGATGTGTCGCGTGGCGATGTAATAGTAGCTAAAGACGCACCGTGCGAGGTTTCAGACCAATTTGAGGTGAAACTTGTTTGGATGGATAGAGACTCAGGATATGTCGGCCGAAGCTTTTTCCTGAAACTGGGAGCTTCGTTAGTCAACGCGCAGATAACATCTATTAAACACAAGATCAACATCAATAACTTGGAGAATCTTTCTGCGGCAGAACTGCAGTTCAATGAACTTTATGTAATTACATTGAAAACAGACCGCCCAATTGCATTTGAAAGGTATCATAAATGTCCACCGATGGGTGCTTTTATATTAATTGATCGAATGAGCAACCAAACTGTTGCTGCTGGCATGATTGAATTTGCACTTCGGCGTGCCACAAATATTCATGGCCAGAAACTCGAGATCAATAAAATATCTAGACGAAAACTTAACGGGCATAATAGCCAAGTACTTTGGTTTACGGGTTTATCAGGCTCTGGAAAATCATCCATCGCTAATGCGCTAGAAAAGATACTTCACTCACGCGGTATACGCACATACCTACTTGATGGCGATAATGTACGACATGGCCTAAATAGCGACCTTGGATTTACAGCTGCAGACCGGGTAGAGAATATCAGACGAGCTGGTGAGGTAGCCAAGCTAATGGTTGATGCCGGTGTTGTAGTGCTTACAGCCTTTATTTCTCCTTTTAAAGCAGAGCGCGACATGGTGCGTCAGCTGTTTGAGGAAGAGGAGTTTTTTGAGATTTTTATTGATACGCCACTTGAAGTAGCTGAATTGCGTGATACTAAAGGTCTATATAAAAAAGCACGGCGTGGTGAAATTCCAAACTTCACAGGTATAGGAAGTCCATACGAGCCTCCATTAACACCTGAGCTTCACATCAAAACCACAGAAAAGTCTGTCGAACAAGCAGTAGAGCAGATAATGGCGTTTCTTAATTTCAAATGAATCTATTTTTAAGCTTCATATTGTGAACACTATATTGCTCACCTGATTTAGCAAGAAAAAGTGAAGTAGATACTATTCAAAGAGAAATTTCATAATAAAAAATATTACTTTCTGTTTTTATTCTTTTGTTCTTTCTTAAGCGCTTTATCAAAGTTTATGCCTTAAAAACAGAAAGTAAAAATCACTTTGTAAGTGGTTATTTCTTGGTTGGTTTTTCTAACTCATTTTTTCGTCTCTATTTTTTCTCAATTAGTAGAGTCTCTGTATATTTCTTTGCAGTCAATTGGTAATGGCTACTTATTGGTCAGCTTGTGATGTGTTTGTATCGACTGTTTTATAAAAGAGCATCGTAACGTTCTTTGGTTTTAAACTTCTGTCGATTTTTTTAAAAACATTTAAAGATAGATAAAACAACAAAAATGGTAGGAAAAAAAGTTTACCCGACCAAAAAAATCTTCTGCTCTTAATTTCACAAGAGGCAACTACAAATCCCCTCTTATAAAATACTTGCTCTAAGTAATTTTTTGAAAATAGGAAAGAGTATATGTAATCCTCGAACTGCCATCTAAGGCAAGAGGCGAGCGTGGGAGAAACAAACGATAACAATACTACGGCACCTGGATTCGTAATCTTACTTAACTCAACAGCAAAATCTTCAACGTTGTTGCAAAAGTTTATCGAATGCCTCATCATTACAAGGTCGAATTTTTGGTCAAATTTTTCGCTCAATTTTTCCGCATTAAAGTCGAACTTTACAGTGGGCAAACCCAATAGTGAATTCATTCTAGAAACGGTATTAGGACTCAATTCGGTAGCGACTATCTCTTTACATTTCTTTTGAATTTCTTTTGCAACAAATCCTGGGCCTGCACTTATATCAAGAACTCGCTTAGTTGATAAAGAAATATCATTCTTGCGCAGCAGATCCTGAATTTGTTCTGGAATACCTTCCCATGCGGTGCCAGAAATGTTGATATTTCCGTCGTTTAAATATTGGTCGTAAAGTTCCTCAGCAGCGAGACTTTTACCAAAATATTGCATGTGTTCTTTTATAGTATTCGCAAATGGGAATTTAGAAAGTATTTTACCCAGAAAGGGGAAATTCCAAATTTTGATCAAAAATTCCAAGGGGTAGGTTTCACGTGGTAATTGAGATGCATTTCCACATTCACTGCAAAAGATCCAATAATGTTTATACATTTCGAAACTCTCTATGTTAATCGATCGACATATAACACAGCCAGTTGTTTTTACCTGTTTCGATTTTTTCATAATGCTTAGATCCGATTAGATTGTCTTGTGTCCACGCCCTTTTTTGGATATCTCAAGTGAGCGTCAGGGTATTAATTTTTTTTCAAGACTGTTAGCGCAAAAACAGACTATCCCTAGCCTATTGATATAATGAAAAACGGGCTCAGTTTTTAATTTAGGAAATTTTGAGCAGTAATATCATTTTAAGAGAACCTCATTCAGATACTGCAAACCAAGTTTGCGGTATGTTCTGTGTTGATTTATCCAGCTTTTTCCGCGATCCCCCATCCTTGACAGTTCAGTTTTTTGAAATTTTGAAAATGCAACAATCTGCGCAACTAGTGCATTTACATCACCAGACGGAATAAAAACGCCACAATTTGCTTCATTGAGCATACTTTGATAACCGGTATATGAGCCAATTACCGGCTTTCCTGCCAGCATATATTCTACAAGTTTATTCAACGATTGACCATAATTCCAGACTTCTGAAGGGTGGGTTGCAAAATAAAGGACGTCACATTTCTCCAAAACTTGTGGAACTTGCTCTTTTGATATTTTTGGATGAAAAGTCACATTACTTTGATTTTGGTATTTAAGTTTGTATGAATGTTCCAAGTCGCCAGTACCAACAATTAGGTAGTGAATTTGTTCTTCATCTATGGTTTGCTGAGCGGCCTGAAAAAGCTGATCGAGAGCATTTGAGACACCGATTGACCCGATATATCCGATTAAAAATTTACCCTTTGGTATTTTCGGAATAACATCGCTTGGCCGTTTTTGATTTAGGTATTTGTAAGCATCAGTATCAAATCCTATTGGAATGCAATGCACATGCCTTTTATAATTTAAAACTTTATCAACGTGTTGTTGCAAATTTGGCATTGTCCCAACGATTTCGTCACAATACTTGTACCCAATAAATTCTATAAAGCTAAGAATAATTATTAATGGATTAAGCTTAGAATATTTTCCTTCTGCTGTCAGTGTCAAAGGCCATATGTCTCTGATCTCAAATATAACCTTGCATCCGTATTTCCGTCGAAGTAAAAATCCATTGAGTATAGTCAATAGTGATAAACTTGAAACAATTACCGCATCTGGCTTGGGCAACCCCTTTGAACCAAATAAAAAAAATTTCAGTTCAAAATCCAACCAGCTTAAAATTCGCCTTAAAGATTTAGTTTTTTTGAATTTTAATGTACAGAGCCACCTTATGTGCATGCCATCGATTTGTTGGTCCAACATTTTACCTCGGAGCTGCGGAGTTTTTGCCAACACATTGGAGTCTGAGGTAACGATTACACAGCGGTTATCCAACGCCGCAATTTCTCGCAGCAAATAAAAGCCCCTCGAGCCAACAGAAGACCCAGCCGGCGGAGACACATACTTTGATACATACCAAAATGTTGCCAATTTTAATACATTCTTGGCATGGCATTGACAACCTTGATGGCTTCTTCAAACTCTATATCAACAGCGTCAAGGTACCATTTTACATTCGGATATCGTGGCCTGTTTTCATCTGCAACCAAGCGCAAAGCTTCCTCTCGACTAATGTCGCCCTCACGAATTTGGTTGCTACGAAAAGTGTCATGCTCGGTGAAACCAGCAACAGTATAATAAATATAGTTGTAAAATGCTGCGGTCCCATCACCGATACGCCAAGTCGTTTGGGTGTCTGGCGCCATCTCCCAATCATAGAGTTTTAATGTTTTATTGATATCAGCCTCATCCCAGCGCCAATAATCAAAAATATGAAAATAATCAGACTTCTGTGTGAAGCTGCGATAATATTCTCCGGATAACGTATCCCAAATTGAAGTGTTGAAATACCCTAAACTTTTGCTCATTGCACATAACCTAAGTAATTGGTATCGCATTTGCTTAATGGCGCCATTGGAGTAAACCATTTTTTCTTCAAAATCTGGTTTTATGCCGAGAAAACCAGATTTAAAATGAGTAACTTCCAACGGATTTATACCCCAAAGATTTAGAGATATTCCCGTTTGTCTTTTGATTGTCTCGACGTGTTTAAAAAAATGCTTATCTCCGGCCGTAAGAATGCTTACCATGCCTAAATGAGGGGAACGTAGCCAAGCACGTAAATTTTTATTGATGTTTCTCCTCTTTAATCCGATATCTGCGGCGACAATGATATTTTCAACTCCAAGGTTGGAACACATGCGAGAAATATTTCTTCGGCCGAGGTCAGTAACCATGCCCCAATCGTATGTGTAGGTGATGGGCTTTAATTTTAGCTCATTTACTATTAAATGTAGCCCATAGCAACTATCCCGACCGCCAGAGAAAGGTACAATACATTCAGCACCCCGATGGCGCCGAAATCTTTCCAGTGACTTATATAGAAGATCCTTCGGTTTGGGATTGTTTCGTACTTCGTAGTTGTTACAGTAATTGCAAATGCCATTCGCATCAAAAGTTATAAATGGCATAGTTTGGGGTAGTATACACTTAGCACAGCGCTTGAGTGAGTGTGGCTCAAAAATGAGCTTTTTTTCTTGTTGGGAGAGGTTGCCTAGGGCTGGAACAAGATTTTTTCGACTTACTTGATGGTCATTAACTTTGATAACTGTCTCAGTTTCTATGTCAACAACAATGGCATTCTCACGAACTTGAACTATGTCTTCGCATTTAATTTGTTTAAGTGGGAATTTTTCGGAAGCGTAATAGGTTCCTCTTTCATTTTTGCCAAAATATAAACTTCCATTGTTTGAGAACAGTACCAGTTTACCAAGACGGCCAATTAATATTGCGGCCGCTACTACTCCCTCACATCTGGCAATTATATATTCACTTAGCTCCGAAATCTTCGACTTATTGGATTTTGATAATAGAAATTCTTCAGTGAGCCCCACAAGAACTTCAGAGTCAATTTCCAAATTTTGGGTTGCTTTTACTTGTTTCCATACTTTGTTGGTATTCACAATTATCCCATTGTGAAAAACACAAATATCTTCCTTAACAACGGGCTGATTATCAGTATGACTGTTTGTGATTAGTCGACTATGTCCAAGGACTAATTCCAAATTTTCTTTTTTTACCGTTGAGAGCAGTTTATAGATGTCATAGTCTGCTCTCTCAACCGATAATAATTTTGAACCCTTTGCTTTAAAGGCCAAGCCGCTGGAGTCTCGCCCTCTTTGTCTCGAAGCCTTTACCAACAAACTTAAATCATTTTTATCTAAGCGGCCATCCTGAGACACCACACCAAAAATGCCACACATTAAACGCTTCCTCTTACCGTTTTCTGGCCGACAATATTTCTCTATAGCTGGCCAAAAGAATTTCTCCTTGATATATCCAACTGAGCTCTACTAGGTCTGAGGATTTTAACTTTGGCCGATTCACTACAATTCTCATAATTTCTGACTTTAAATCATTTCTGTCGAGGCTTACAGTTGTGCCTAGCCGATATTTTTTAACCACGTTTGAGATTTCTGGGAAATTTGATGCAATCACGTAAACGCCAGCAAACGCATATTCAAACAGTTTATTTGGCAAGCAATAGAAATCACTTAATGAAACATCTTCGATGAAACACAAGCCGTAGTCAGCAGAGCGCGCAATTTCCACAACTTTATTATGTTCCACAGGAGGATGAAAAAAAATGTTTTTGTTTCGTTCACTACTTTTAAGAACCTGATTTTTCAACTCACCGTAGCCTAAAAAAACTAAATCAGCTTCGGTTATTTCAGTCGAAAAAAGATCCAGTAAAATATCAACACCACGCCCTTTTGAAAGTAATCCGACATATATAAAAAGTGCACGTTTATTTTCTAGCTTAAACTTGGTTTTTAAATATGACATGTCTGATTCGCCACGGCTATCAATAACCTCGGGCGAATTCAAGACAATTATACTCTTTTTGGGTCCTAATTTTTCCTGGTACCAGTCGTCAATAGATCGACTTACCGTTACAAAAAGATCAACTGAATCCCAACATAATTTCTCGATGCATAACGTTATCTTTGAAAAAAGTTTTGTCTGCCCGTTTCTGTCTGACTCCAATTCATGAGCGTCATAGACCAACAGACACCCTGAAATTTTTTTCATTAAAACAGCAGCAATAAGACATATCGCATCATGACAGTGCACCGCATCAGGTTTTTTCTTCAACCCTCTATAGAGAAAGCGCAGAGTGAGTTCCAGCAAACTAAAAAACGCCAAAATGTGTCGAATTACACCCCGAAACTTTTTAGTTGGTTTGATTAAAAGATCGAGGCTGTCAATGATAGAGGCAATATTCTTGGCTCCTGAAACAGCTTCCTCTTCTGATTTCAGACCAATTCCACAGCATTGCAACTCATCTGCGTTCTCCAGAACTCTAATTTGTTTCAGAATTCTTGAGTCTTGAGTTATGTCGGTGTGGCTTATGTGCAGTATCAAATTACTCATTTTTAATTACTTCGTGTGGTGAAGTAAGACATTTTAATCTAATTTTCAGTTTAGAATACGCACGTAATGTATTAGTTAAAATTTTATTTTTTGCATCCCAATTAGCAAAGTCAGTATATGACCTATTCGTGCTATCAATAAAACCATGAAGTTCACTTTCTGTTATCCTTAACTTTTTGCAGACATAGCTGATATCTTCAATCATCAATGAGTGATTTTCGTAAGCGGGTTGCTTAAGCTTGACCAATGCTTCATTACGAGACATTTGGCCAGACATAATTAAACTTGAGAAATGTGGTCGCCGCTTATCATAGCCGTATTTTTTCACCAAAAAATAATTTTGGAAAAACCGAGTAAATCGTGACTCTCCGTGTTTATTTCCATATGGTTTGTAACCAATTTTCTGAAGTTCTTCGATTGCTTTCTCTCTATTATAGTCAAGATAATCAAGTGGCCTTATCGTAGTAATTTTTTTGATATACGGAATATTAATCCAGTAATCAAACCAATTGATAACCTTATAACTTTTTAACTTCACACTTCCAAATTTCCTTTGTATGTCTTTAAGGTTTGCGCTATCCATTGCATCACAATGCCATCCAGAAGGGAAAATTGATTCTGTGGCTATATTGCCCCCTGAAACTATGTGCCGGATGCCTTCTTTTTTTGCCAAGTAAAACAAATTAGCAAAAAACGCGTGATCTTGTGGCACATCTTGATTGGCTACTCCAGATTGAAAATAAGCAAGTTGCAAATCTCGGACCTCATCCCAGTCCAAAACAACAGTCTTCAAATCAAATCCACACGAACTTACCACTAGCTCGATGTTTGAGACCGCCATTTCACTATTCCAACCCGCATCAACATGCACAGCTAGCACACTCAGTCCATATTCCTTCATCTTCAATGCAAGATAAGAACTATCGACACCTCCGCTTAAGCCCATTAATACATCATATTTAAGCCCACATCTTTCAGACTTGATGCTCTCAACTATTTGGTCAAGTTTCACTAGCCCTTCACTGTTTGGAAACCAGTGCTTCTGGGTAACCTTCTCAAAGGAAGAGCAATGATTGCAAACCCCGTCCTCGTCAAAGTTAATGTTTGGGTCAGATGTGTCCATTACACAACGGGAGCATGTATTTTGTTCATTTTGATTTGGGTTACTCTGTTGTGACATTTATAATTTTACCTGAGTGAAATGAGCTTCCAACTCTTCTCTTTTGGGATAAGTAATCAAGACTGCTCGGTGAGGGCCGTGAAAAACAAAAAAGGAACCCGCTCCAATTCCGTTGGCTCCAGCCTTCCAAGCGTCAATGATATCCTGCATAGATGAAATACCACCTATAACCGTAATGGGGATGCTACTTACAGAAGCACATCGTCGAACAACCTCCAAAT
Source organism: Rhodospirillaceae bacterium (assembly GCA_002690995.1). Taxonomy (GTDB): domain Bacteria; phylum Pseudomonadota; class Alphaproteobacteria; order Thalassobaculales; family Thalassobaculaceae. The sequence continues at coordinate 12,809 of NZGS01000064.1, read as the reverse complement.
CGGGACCCATTAATGTTCCATCTCGGTCAACAGAGTTTATCAAAATTTCACCAGCACCTAATTGCTCATAATTTTGAATTACGTCCTCTGGCTGGCTGGAACTAATTTTCTTTTTTTCCGGATCATAAATACTTTTTCGGCCCAAGATATTAGCCTTAACGTCGATAGATGCAATTATACTTTGTTTACCGAAACGCTCTGACAATTCCACAATGAATTCAGGGCGTTTTCTAAACTCAGATTGAACGCTTATTTTTTCAACACCTAAACTGAATAACTCTTCAGCATGTTCAATTGATTTAACACCGCCTCCGTATGTCAAAGGCATAAAACACTCAGCAGCAAGATCTTCAATAAATTTAAAGTCTGGAGCTTTAGATTGCTTACTCGCGTCGATATCAATGATAATTATCTCATCAACTTCTTTTTCGTTAAATATACGTATAGTGTTAATCGGGTCACCAATATAAATTGGTGATTTGAATTTCCGTGTTTTAACAAATCGATGCTGACTCAGCAACAACACAGGGATAACACGTGGCACGATAGTCATAACATTTTAACGAATTTTTTAAAAAAATTCAGACCATATTTATGACTTTTTTCCGGGTGAAACTGAACCCCTAAAACCTTGCCAATTTGAAAGCCGCAGCAAAAGTCAAAGCCATAACTCGACTGAAAAATTTGGAATTGTTTTTCTGTCATATCGACGTAATAGGAGTGTACGAAATAAAACCTTTGTTCGCTTGCTTCCTCAATCAAAGGGTTTTGGGAAGTCACAACCACTTCTCTCCAACCCATATTAGGAGTTGGTAATCCAGAGGCAAAACGTTTCATATCTCTCACTTTTGCATCGACAACGCCGAGGCCATTCAGATTTCCTTCTTCGCTTGAATTGCACAAAAGATGCATTCCAAGGCAAATGCCTAACACAGGAACATCTGTGTTATCGATTATCTTATGAATTGCTTGCTCAAATCCCGCTTCTCGTATTCTTGACATCGCTGGATCAAAACTACCCACACCCGGGATTATTAAGCCGCTTACATCAGTGAGGTCGTTTGGGTCTGTTATCCGCGCGCCAATCCCGCCAGCTTTTCTGAGCATACGCTCGACGGACCCAGCGTTGCCGAGACCCACATCTAAAATGCCAACCTTTTTCTCGTTCATTAATTCATCCAAAGCTACTACTTGAGCCAAGATTTAACAACTCATGTGACATTCATAACCAAGAGCCAAAACATCATCTACCAAATTCATACCCATAACCAATGCTAAAAGGATTTTCGTTATTTAATTGCCGTTTGTTATTACAAATTATTCATGGATTTTGGTAAAAGCTTATGCTTACTAAAGCAACTCTCAAAAGGCTAAAAACTACAGATATTCTGCACATTAATTGACACAGCACAGAACATTTTTTCATGCAATATCTCTTGATCCCATGGTTTTCTGCGTTCTTTCGGTATGAATTAATCTAGACATTAATTAGATTTTCTTTCAAAAATTCAATCATCTGTGGAAAATTTAGATGTTGTGTCTGGCTAATCCTTGCGTTGGCAGGCTTAACATTTGATACCCAGGTTTCTAAAATTTTAGATTTTGCTTCCCCAACAACAACAAAACCCTCATTTTCTAGACGGGCGAACCGGCCGAAATTGCGACCACCTTTCTGGAGTGCGGGACACAAGCATAGGGATCGAACACCAACAGCCGCGGCCTCGTAGCATGAGGAAGACTGCATGGTAAGATGCCCATCACAACTATTTACAATATCAAGAAAGTGACTTTTGGACGCCAACTCCCATTCACAGTTTAACCTGCGCTTAACAAAGTCTTCAAGCCAGAGCTTATGATGTTCATACCTGTTATCCATTAACTGAACTGGATGTAATCTAAGTTGCCAGTGTATGTTCGGCGTCTTATCAATAACTTTTATAATTTCTTCATGGAGAATACCATTTTTAATTATTCCACTAAGCTGGTAATAGAGTGGCGAGTCATTGTCATAACCCCACTGTAGCGAAACCAAAATATTTTTAGAAAACTCAACCTCAGTCTTGCGCGTTGCTTTCGCCTGTTTTCCCTTAGCACTTTGCCTGCACCCATTTTTGAAACGGTAGACACTTGGATTTGGAACAATAACCGCTTCAATTTCCAAATCTGCTAGTCTTTTTTTCACTTTTTCGTGTGCTTCCTCAAAAACGAGATAAAACTGGGGGGCGCTTTTCTTATCCTCGAAAGGCAGCCTAAACTCGGGGTTACAGGCTCCATAACCATGCGCAATTTCAATTACTGTCAGTCCTGCGGACCGAGCAGCTCGTGAGAGACTAGGTGGTATGCCAATCCCAAGGAGAATCCGCGCTTTCGAGAAACTAAACAGTACCGATAGCAAGCTGGCATTATTTGATTTCAATTTAGACGGAAGTAAAAAGTTAAAATAACGTAGCGAGTTACTTAATCGAAATAAAAAGTTAGTTGGAATTGGATTTGAAAATCCTCGTTCCCAGACAAATTTTGAACCCGGTGAAGCCAAGCCACCTATCTTTATATCAATTGATTTTAAATTGACCAGTATTTCATCAACAATTGGTGAAAACCTCTTATCATTGACAACAAGATAACGGTCAACGTCATGACAATATGATATAATATCACAATCTAGAAAGCGTCTGATCGCCCTTAAATATCTGAAATCAAGTATTAACATATCACAAAATGGTTCAAATAGGACTACGCCTCAAATTTTCTTAATAGTTGATTTTTTTAAATTTTGTTTCATTTGGAAACCTGAATGCCTCGTTGAGCGCTATACATCTGAGCCTATTTGTCTCAACCATAAACTGACCGAGCCAATTAATAGATCTCTGAACAAAAAAACATAACAAAAAAAAGAAAGTAAAAATACTCCAAATTATTAACGCTACAAAATAATCCACTACAAAAAGCAGAATAATTATGAAAATGATTGGAGAACCATTTGATATAACGGACGTTAAAGCTGAGAAGCCTTGTTGCCATGTATTACGACAAGCAAGTTGGAAGTCTAAAGCAGTATCTATATTAATAGAGCGGTCTTGAGACATGAAATATGAAACGATAGGTCCAGTTCTTCAGCACCTGTATTCAATAAGGTCTAATTGTCAAAAGTTAGTATCGTACCCTAATAATTGATAATCAATGCTAGCTTTGGTTTCGTCGTGTTCCTATTGCTGTTCTCCGAGCTGATATCTTAAGATGATGTCCTATTGTTCGCAGATAAAAGTCAGGTTGTCATAAATTATTGAATAAATGGCTAGTATAGATTTGCGAACCTTTTTACTTTTGATATTTGCTTTTCAACAACTTTTCTGTCTGAAAGCTCGCTTTGAGCGTCGATACCATCGAAAACAAACAGTTAAGTTCAGGGGTGAAATCAAAAAATTCTCAGATCCATGAGATGCAACGAATATAGAAGTAATGTAAATCAAAATTAGAGACTTATCGATCAAAACATAGTAATGCTTATGGGGTCTACACCTGAAGGTATGAAAAAAGTAATTGGAAAGTGCATGTTCTTTTCCCGCAAATATACAGGTAGCATAACAACCAAACCTAAGCCATCAAAGTTCGTAAAGCCCTCAGGAGGTTGGGATAGAAAAATCACTGATTCGAGCGAATAATTAGAAGGTGGGCGCTTTTGGATACCAAAATAAGAAATTGCCGCTTTATACAAGATAGTTTCAAATATATCATGGCCCAAACGATAGAAGTTCAACATGACGACTGGTCTTAAGCGGTCGCTTCGGACGATAGGACTTAGTTTGTCTGGGATGTTTCTTTAATTTTATGGAATTTTTCAAGTTGCAAATTCCATTATAAGTTTTGATTAAACAATTAATTAATATTTTCATCAGATCCAATAATTTTATAATTGAGGCATATCGATTCAACTTGCGGTTGGAAAGAAATAAATTAGTTGAAAAAAATGTACACGAGCGACGCAAATAAAGCACTAATAAGCATTAAAAAAATTTGGGACGTGATAGGGATTCACCAGCGAAGTATCGCCCTCTTATTATTGGTTTTTATGCTCGTAGCTGCTGCTCTTGAAATGCTAGGAATAGCCCTAATAATACCCACTGTTTTAACAATGATGGGAAGAGAATTTTCAGAGGGTTTTTCTTTTCTGCAAAAGATCTTTGTGTATCTAAAGGTAGACAGTCCCGAAGAAAAAAGCATCATAATAATATCTTCTCTTGCTTCTGTCTTTCTAGCCAAAAATATTTTTTTAGCTTTCGCAAGCTGGTTTCAACTTCATTATGTTTTCAACGTTTACTTTAAAGTTTCAAAAAAAATACTTTTAAATTACTTAAACCAACAATACCCCTTCTTTCTGACACACAACTCCTCGGAACTTATCAGAAACATTTTAATTGAGACTAATCAGTTTATATTTTTTGTACTAATGCAAGGCCTTTTAATCATAGCTGAAGTTATTGTGGTGGTTGGTCTAGTTGCCATAATGTTTACTGTCGAACCAACTGGAACAGCGGTTTTAAGCTTAACTGGTATCATGGCAATTTTATGTTTTTACAAAATTTCTGCCAAGTATTTACAAAAGATAGGCAACGCTCGCCAAGAGGCTGACGCTCTAAGACTTAGGGCACTTCAGGAGTCTTTTGGTGCCATCAAAGAAATAAAACTGCACAACCATGAAAAAAATAGCGCTGAGTCTTTTGCAAAGTTGAATAATGTTTGGCTAAATGCAACGCGGCAAAATCAATTTCTAAATAATTTGCCTCGGCTAGGCATTGAAGTGGCAGCTGTATTTTGTCTACTAATCTTAATAACAACCATGCTTTTGTCCGGCGCTAAAGCTGATGAATTTCTGCCAACAGTTGCCTTATTTGGAGCGATGGCTTTTAGGCTGATGCCATCATTTACCAGAATTATAACTGGATTACAGTCTTTAGATTACGCTCTACCCGTTCTGAATATTGTGCATTCGGAACTTTTGACGATACCACCTAAATTTGCTCATTCTGATGAACCGATTTTATTCAATAAGGAAATTATATTTGAGAATGTATCATTTCATTATTCAGGGGCGGGCCATCCTGCGTTAAAAAATTTTTCAACAACGATTAGAAAAAATGACTTTGTTGGGATAACGGGTGCTAGTGGTTCTGGTAAAACTACAATCGTTGACTTGTTAATAGGTTTGCTCAAACCCATCAGCGGAGAGATAAAATCTGATGGGGTTAATATCCATAAAAATTTAAAAACTTGGTCCAAACAAATTGGATATGTGCCACAATCAGTCTACTTAATCAACGATACTTTAAAAAACAATATTGCATTCGGTGTATCAGACAATGAAATTGATACAAAAAAACTTCTGAAAGCCGTTAAATCTGCGCAATTAGGGGCTTACGTCAAAACATTGCCTTTAGGATTGGAGACAATTGTTGGGGAACGCGGTATAAATTTTTCTGGAGGCCAAGTACAACGTATTGGAATAGCAAGGGCACTCTATCGAGAGCCAAAAATATTAATTCTCGACGAGGCAACAAGTGCGTTGGATAAAAATACAAGCGAGTCGTTTTTACAGGCACTTCAGGTTCTAAGAGGAAAATGCACAATCATATTTATTACCCACCGCCTTAATGGGTTAAAAGGTTTTGATAAAATTATCAATTTGGAAGAAGGCAACGAAGTCAGGGAAAAGGAAAGTTAAAATCAAACGATAAACGACTCTAGCACGCTAATATATCGTACACGGTATCAACATTATTAAGGTGCTTTCTTTTTTGTTTTCCAAAAGTCAAAAAAATCCGTAAAAAGAGAAAAACATCTAATTGCTAACTGTCTTTGCAATTGATAATTAGGAAATTCAGAAAAATGACGAAGCGGAAGAGAGATTAGATTATCAAATTCTTCAGGAGAAATCTGGAGTTTTTTGGATATGAAAATTTTGTCCGGTTTTAAATCAACCTCGTTATATAAGGGCACCTTTAACCTTTCAATTGCTTCGCCCCGTGTTATTTGTTTTGATAGAATCAAACTTGAAAGATGCGCCTTTCTCTTATCATAACCGAACCTGTAAGGAAGGTAATATGCTTGGAAAAACTTCGTCCAACGAGATTCAAAATGTTTGCCATCGTAATATCTCCAGCCGAAATCTCTTTCCAATAATTTAATTGCTCCTTTTTTGTTATAATCTATGAAGTTTAGCGGATTATGCACCCTCATTCTTCCAAAAAATTTGAAATTAATATTAAAATCAAGAAAATTAAGCACGGGAAACGTTTTCAACTTCATAGTGCCAAACTGCTTGTGTATGCCTATTAATTGTTTCGAGTCCATGGCGTCATAGCCCCAAGTTTCAGGAAGGACGCTCTCAGTGGCATAATTGCTTCCATCTAAAACATTTTTGATTTTTGCTTTTTTTGCATATTTATACAAAGCTGCAAAAATGACATGATCTTGGGGAATATCTTGGTTGGCAACACCAGAACGAAGAAAGGCTAATTGGAGGTCACGCATTTCAGCCCAATCGACAACGAAAGTAACGAGATCAAAACTTAAACTTTTACAAACTTGTTCAATGTTCTTAACCGCCAACTCTGAGTTCCAACCAGTGTCAACATGTAACACTAGAGGTCTCAATCCCCATTCAGCGACTTTTAGCGCGAGATACGAGCTGTCAACGCCGCCAGAAATCCCAATGATACAGTCGTATTTGTCTTTTCTGCCCTGCACCTTTATTTTTTCAAGCATGGTTGCCAGTTGGTGTTTGCGATTAATCTTTTTAAATTTTTGCGAATTTTGTGCAGACTTAAAATTATTGCAGAAGTGACAAATACCCTGCATATCAAATTGAATATTGGGAACTGTCGTATCCATTACACAGTTCCTACAAACTTTATATTCTATTTTTTCGGAAACAAAAGCTCCTCTCGTAATTGGTTTGCCGCATATTGGCGCAAAGATAGGTGCTATATGCGTTTCAAGAGAAGCTTTCATCACTGTACCTGCGGACATCATCGCTTCTGGTAAGGATAATAAATTAATAAAAGTTTGTGTAGAAAAAAATCAGCCGAAACGGCCATCAATCTTTGGAAAATTCAATGCAATCACGGCTTCCTTAGCCAAGCCTTGAATGCGAAACCGCTAGTTCTAGAGCCACTACCAGAAAATGGCGCATAAATTGAACTGAATAATTTAATCTCAATTATTTTCAATAACAGACCATTCAACACGGTCTCCTACTCGACATTCTTTCAATATTTTTTTCCCAATAAAATTCTCTAGAAATTTTGGGGGCAATCCATATCCGGGTCGTATGCTTCGGATGTCAGAACGCTTTATTTTTTCACCAGCTTTTAAGTTTGATACAAAATAAAGTGAACGCCTAAAGCAAATGTTTTCTAGCTCGGCTTCATCTCTCTCATAATTGGGCACTCCTAAACTTTCCCAAGATGACTGAATGGTATTACAGAATTCGCTATATTGCTCTGCCGAAAGTGAAAATGGATCATCTGGACCTCCTCCATTGTTATCGAGTGTGATGTGTTTTTCTACAATGCGAGCACCAAGGGGTATTGAGCAAGCTGCAGCCAAATTTCCGATGGAATGGTCAGATAAGCCTACTACTACATTAAATTTTTTTCTCAAGTCACTGATGGTGCTAAGCTTATACCTTTCACATTTGGCAGGATAGCTGCTAATGCAGTGGAGTAAAGCTACTTCTCGAGCGCCTGCTGCAATCGCCGTTTTGTAAGCAGCTTCTATTTCTTCGAAAGAAGCTAGACCCGTCGATATTATAATTGGCTTTTTGGTTTTTGCGGCGAATTCAATAAGCTCTAAATCTACACACTCAAAAGAGGCGATTTTATACGCCGGACAATTTAAGGATTCTAAAAATTCTATAGACGACTTATCAAAAACTGAACTGAATATAGTTATGCCAATCCCTCTTGCATATTTGAAGAGTTCGGGCTGCCATTCCCAAGGCATGTGAGCTTGTTCATATAAGCTAAATAAAGATTTTCCTGCCCATAAGCCAGATTTAATGAAAAAATCCTCTTTGTCTGAAGCTATAGTTAAAGTTTCGGCTGTATAGGTTTGGAGTTTAACTGCGTCAAATCCCCCCTTCTTAGCAAACATTATAATTTTTTTTGCATTATCAATTGAGCCGTTATGATTTGCGGAAATTTCACCGATTATATAGGGAGGAAAATCATTATGTATTATTCGCTTATCAATCTTCATCGGCTTCAACCTCTAAAAATAACTTATATTTTCTATCTTTATGGTAAAAAAAAGCTGGATAACGTTTTGGGTCACAAACTCTCAAGAGGTTGAATTGCTCAGCTATGCTTTTAAAGGGGTCAATTTCACTATTTTGTGGTGTTCGCCTCGGCCAAATGTTATCGCTGTCGCTAGGTTCCCTCTGTTTGTGGAATAAAAAATTTGGATAAGCGGAAATCGCATTTTTCATCAAGGAAAGTTCAGCGTTAAAAACAAGTTGATTGATTTCGGAACAGATTGCCGTTTCTGGAATGTCAACAATCAATTTTTCTAAAATTCTACCAGTGTCTGCTGGATATGAGACTTCTAAAATTGAGACAGTTACATTATTTTTGCCTTTAATCAGTTCCCAAATGTGTGGGCTCCAGCCTCTTCCGTCTGGTAAATCGCTAGCATGCAATAAAAGGGAGTGGCGATAATTAGCTATATCTTGATTTTTGAGTATTTTATGAAAGGAAATCAGAAACAAAAGATCGCCCTCGGAAAGTTCATTTTCATCAAACAGCAATTTAGCTTTAATTCTTGGATCAAGTTTGCCTATGAAATCTCTTACCATTTCTGAAATGGGGTGTGAGTGGTCACTTAATAATATGTCAATTTTAATTTTTCTCTCCCAACTTGTTTAAAAATTTTTCTAAATTGCTATACATCAAGTGGTTTAATTTGGTTAATGTTAGAGTTTTGTAAACTACAGTACAACTAAGATTTTCGGATACGAGCAACAATAGAATTAGATATTCGGCGAGCTCCTTTACCGTCTAGAAGTTTTTTTGACTTATTTGAAATGGCTAAGAACTCTGGTGCATTTAAAAAAGCTAATTCTAAAAATCTTTCTAATTTTAGGTTCAGTTGTTTGCTATTCAGCTTTTCGATAGGAAAAACAGCTTTTTGTTCAGTTAAGTAGTCTTTGATAAGTTTTTGATTGCTTGCAGTAAGAACAAGGGCACAGGGTAAGCCAACAATTGCTCTCTCCCAAGCAGAGACGCCCGAAGCGCCAATACAGCAGTGCGCTTGGACATATAACTGACTTAGGTCAACTTTATTTGAAATTAATTTTAAATTAAGTCTTGATTGAAGAGTGCTCATAAAATCTCTTGTATGGGCTAAAGTTTTTGAAGCATTGGAGAGAAGGATTTTAAATTCAAATTTTCTTGAAACCTCAATTTTTGATAAACTATTGAGTATTTCAATGGATATAGCGTTTGGATCAGTTGCTCCAAGTGAAATCAGGCAAATTGGTGGCTTCGACAAGGTATGATTAGCTCTCCAAGTTCCTGCCAGAGAAGCGATATTTTCAGATACAGGCATATATTTAGGTCCAAACAAAGAGCAACCTGCGACCTCGTGAGAGGTATTAGGAAAGCCGTTTGGGTTTATGAATAAGTCACAAAATTTATTGTGAAATGATGTGTCATCTATCAAAACTCGAAGAGTGTCAGAAAAATAGCTGTCCAATAACTCTTTACGTCCGTCTCCATAGTGGTCAATTAAAAGCACCGCCGGTGCGGGTGTTCTATTTTTTGTTAATTTGCTGGCTAAAGTCTCATTTCCACTAAGGGCTATAGTCTCAAATTTGGAGATTATTGCATTTGCACTTGAGCTGATGGTTTTTTCTGTTATCGCAAAGATGCAACGTATATCCTCGTTTTCTAGGCTTTCAGCGATTGTTTTGGTTCTTGATAAGTGGCCAAAGCCCACGTCACTGTGTCCATCTACCCTGATGATGCAAATTGGGTTGTTGTTTGTAATGTCTAGATTCAAAAAATTTATCCCTCAAAAAGCTCACCCTTCTGATAGTTTTTGGTGAATTTATGGCCTATGTAAGATTTTGTAACCTCTTTTGATGTGATGCCGTTGCCTGGACGTTTGTAGGTGAAGGCATCCTCTGTTATTAATTCACCGCGACTTACATCTCGTTCGAGCCAAGCCGATTTATACCAATTTTTTGTGGCGGCCAAGTCGTCAGGTGTTGGAGTTAGCTTTTGCTCGCCAAGGGCGATATAGCACTCTTTCATGCGGCTCATCCACTCGGCGAATTCGCTAGGTTCATGAGCTTTCCAGTGCCCATTTTCTGGCTTTGTTCTGGAGAGAGTGAGGCGCTTTTCAATAATATTTGCGCCCAAACCAATGGCCATAAAGTCTAGCCAATCTCTTCTGCCTTGTGGTGTATAACCTACCTCATATCCATTTTCGATTAAAGATTTGATGGCTAGAAAATTCATTGTCTCAGTTTTTTCTGTATGAAAATCAAACAGCACAAAGACGTCGCCACCGCCATTATCCGAGTAAAAAGCCCTAATCTCATTCAGTTCATTTTCGTCTATTGGGCCTGTGTCAAGTATTAGTGGTTTTCCGTTTTGAGCTAAGGACTTTATCATCTTGAAATGTGATAGGCTCCACGAGCAAATTTTGTTCACAGGAAGATCTAGTTTATTTAAGCGTTCAACAGCGCTCTGCACATGACATGTGATAATTAATCCGAGACCTAGTTTGTCGCATTCAGCTTTTATCGTACGCCATTCAGTATCATTGAATTCCAAACCCAAAAACATTTCGTACATATTTTCAGTTTTGGTGCCATTAATTATTGTGGGATAAGTATATTCAGCTGATTTGTCTCCAAGAAGCTCTTCAGAATCGAGCATTTGGAATTTAACCGCATCCACCCCCAATTCACCAGCGACGTCAATTAATTCAAGGGCTCTTTGTAATGAACCTCCATTAGTAAGACCAAGGTCAGCAATTATAAAGATCTGATTTTCTTGTGGTCTGTTAAATAACTGCCTTAGGCTTGAGCTTTTCATTTAAACCTCTTTTATTTGTAATTTAGACGCTCGCGGAAAGAGGACTTGGTGGTGAGAAATAGAATATGAGGATGGTCTGCGTTTGAAGTTTGATGGATGGTATCGCAGTCTCTTGGACTTATTCATCAAATCCAACCCATGAAGCACATCATCAGCATCTATACCCATAAATTTTGAAAACCCCAATAAATCCCACTCTTTTAGAAGGTAACGTTTCAGTGCTTCTTGAGCACCAAATTTGTCAATTCGACCAAAACGTATATCCCTAGAGAGATAACTCTCTATTTTCGAGTGACCAGTCATCATTATTCGGATTAAGTCAAAATATTCAAGTTTTAGTGCGGATGAAGATGCCTGCCAGCACTCAGCGTAGCCATTAACATCCCTTGGCTTAACTTTAAACTTTTTACCAAAAAAATCATTAATGTTTTGGCTATCCCAAAAAATATAGTCACTCAAGTGATGCCAATGTATCTTATTTAACATGTAATTTGCGAATTTAGCGCTGAAGCGTGTTGTAAATGCTGAACCGTTACTATTCAGAGCCTGCTGCACTTGAGGTAGGAGTGGCCCTCCGGTCACAAATTTTAGAATTGCAGGCAATTTTAACTGATTTGCTACTAGATAATTATGATTACCAACAATTTCAGATTGTTGATTTGGACCTGAAAATACATGGTGAATATCCAACTTTTCAGCTACAAATAAACAAGATATGTATCTTCCAAAAATTTCCAATTTTCTTCCGTGTCCAAGTCCACAAGCTAACTCTTCAGCGATACACCACTTGATTAATTCCTGAGGAATTGAAAAACCTAAGAAGTCACAGTCAAAATTTTCCTGACATACAGATAACAATTCGAAATATTTTAAGTCAGCGTACTGAGTGTTAAAGTACACAACAACGGGTTGAATATTTAGTTCGGTCAGAATTTCTAACACGAACCAAGTTTCCCCATCTGGTTCGAATGGGACGATTGCTTTGTTAGGGAGATCTTGGAAATTTTCTAGAAATCTGTGTTTGAGCCTTGACTGACTGGAACTGTCATTCCAAGGTAGCAGAGCATTCCGTCTGTTAGTGAATGCGTTACATCCTGAGCAAATTCCATTAGCATCAAAGAAAACCCCAAATGGATGACTATCACTAATTAAACATTTTGAGCATTGCATTTTACTGTAGTACCAATTGCATGTTCACAATAATTTACATAATTGAGGTTTACCTTAGATTTTTTGTTAATAAACTCCCAAGTTTTTTTTGGTGCTATCAAGTTGAATTCGTTATTGCTTGGATTTCCAAAATTATCAATTTTCGTTATTAAATTTTCGGCTGCAGCTTTATCAAACGTCAATTGTAAAAACTCATCAATGATGGTTATTTCAGAAAAATGATCTAGCAAGCCTTTTTTTTGTTTAATCTCTTTTTTGTCTTTTAAATGGACGTTGAGGCCAAAAGATGAACTTCCATACATTTTTAGCAAATCGTAAAAATTTTTATATTCCTCCATGTTAGGTAGCGGTCTATTACTGCCCCCGAAAAAAATTTTTGAGTAGCCATAGTCAAATAGTTGAGGTGTCATTTTAATATGTGACCAACCTATACCGGCGGCATAATTAACGAAGTTTTCTAACTTAAATTCCAACAAGGTCCCGGCTTTTCCACTGCATATTATGATATCTGTGAAATCAAATTCTGAGAGATAATCAAGA
>NZGS01000063.1 GCA_002690995.1 Rhodospirillaceae bacterium | reverse complement strand
GAACGAATGCGGTTGCGGAAGATCTGTAACTGGAAAATGCATGGGTTGGCACGACCTCCCAGAGGAAAAATTTCTTGAAAGAAAAGAAGCCTACTTAGCAAGGCGCGCGGAGAAAATGGCGAGCTAAGCTGTGCACGCAATATGCGTTTTGAGAGCACGCTATCGTAATATGTCGTTTTGGTTTATAAACTTCATCGGAGCGTGCCTCCTCTTTACTCGCTGTCGCAAAGGCGCCTGCACCTACCCTAGTGTTACGGCTAGCCAATGTTTACTATAATAGCCACACGGCGCAGTTCCGTACTACTAGCACTAGTTACCAAATCGTGCGATGGTGATGAAAAAAACTAACTCTCAGAAAATTTACAAAAAATATAGCTAAGGAGTAGCTTTTGCGAATTAGCCTGCTTGGCTTAGTCGGCATGCAAATTAGCGCCAGCGCCTTTTAAACGGTTTGGGTTTGTTAACCCAGCTTAATCGCTCTGGCATTATGCTAAAACTGTTAAACCGATATACCTTTCTTCTTAGCAAAGCCATGAGGCTGAGAGGCTAGGGCACGATCCAGCTCTTGGTTTCACCAGCGTATTCCGGGCCGGGATTGCCGCTTACGGTTGTGCGCCACATCAGCCGCTGATGCTTCGTTGCGTCAAACCACGTGGCAGCGTGAATCAAAGTTCGATTGTCGTAGATGACAAGATCGCCCTTATCCCAATCGTGTACATAGACGAACTCAGGCTTCGTAAAATGCGTCATCAACTTATAAAGCAAATCCGCGCCTTCGCCGTCGGGTCCAGGCTCTATGCCGGCGAAGGGACCGTCAACCCAATCCATTTGCCCAGCTTCGCAAAGATAAAGCGACTTTGCTCCCGTTTCCGGATGGACGCGGACAACAGGTTGCTGCTGCGGCTGATCGCCGGGGCCGAGTTGTATTGGGGCTTCGCCGGCGCGAACGGCAACTTCTCCGCGCCCAACACCGGGTTTCGCATGAATACCGATCAGTGAATTGATGCGGGTTTTCATCTCCGACGTTAGACTTTCGTAGGCTGCAATACCATTTGCGTAAAGCGTTTGCGCCTGGCCCTTAGGTGCCGGCACTACGCAGAAGAAGAGAGAGATGTCTGGTGGTGGGCGGCGGTAGCTCTGATCGGTATGCCAGCCACGACGATGCGGAAATTGGATGGGTAAACTGCCGTCAGGGTTGCGTGGCGGATTGGGCTGGGCCGGCGGCTTGCGGTCGGCTGGCGGGATGTTCGAGACCATAAGGATTTCTGGAATTTCTGGATGCACGTTCTGCTGCGCCATTCGGGTCTCTTTATAACTTTCGACCTCAGTCCCAAAAATTTGACTTAACCGTAGAAAGAGTTCTGGTTTCTCTTCGAGCATGCCCATTCCTTTTATTAGCAAGAAACCGTTGAATTCATTCAGTAGGAGGGGAAGGATTGTTGGGTTGGCCTCCGCCGAAAAAATTAAATCCGCGGCGTTAATTGGTGCAGTTAATAGACCGCCGAAGGTAGCGCCCGGTAAGGCCGTGACATCAAAGCTCATTTTTTTTTACCTATTGTTTTTTATTTAATTGTCGAAATGTTGTCCAATTTGAACAGAAGTTTGAGACTTTAAGCTTTCGTTTAATTAGTTTTACAAAAAAATGTACCATTAAAATCTGGTCAACGAAAACATGTATGAACGTTAGCGATCAGGACTTTCCAAATAGTAGGAGATTTCATTTTTTTAAATGACGGTGAGTTTTTTTGAATGCGGAAGTGACGGATGGTGTGTCCGTCTAACTTTCTGTATAGCATCTTAAAAATAAACATTAAAAATGATTATGTTTATTACAGTCCCATTATTTGTCCCATCACTTGGACGTCGAGAACACCAAAAAGCACTGTTCCATTTTCCTTACTTACGGTTTGGGACGCCGGGACACAGAACAAAAGCAGTGCGTTTTTGGGCTCGCAAAAGAGCCCACTTAACTTCATGCAAGGTCAAGCGAAGTAATTATTCGATCATCTACTAACAAACTCCTTTCCATTTGGCGAGGGTGTGTTACGGATCAAACTTTATCGCCAGTTAACCCTGGACGCACGCTAATCACTCACAGCTTATTAAAACCATCGATATCTGCCATGTGACATAATTATATCTAGTTATAAAGTTTTTAGTTTGATATCAGATCGTCAAAATCAAACTTTGGTAAAGAAGCCAGGCTCTCTTTTAATGCTTTACCCCACCCATTAGAGACCATTTGAAAATATGAATTTTCATTCGTGATTTTAATTGAATTGGGAGAGGTAAAACTATTCTCCTCATATATATTTAGATCAATTGGCAACCCAACAGTGAGGTTCGCTTTTATTGTCGAATCAAATGAGACCATCAATAGCTTAACCGCCTCTTCGAAGCTCATAAGAGGATCAAATGCTCTCACCAATATCGGGCGGCCATACTTTGTCTCTCCGATTTGAAAAAAAGGTCGTTCTTTTGAAACTTCGATGAAGTTGCCTTCGGGATAAATTAAGTAAAGATGTACGTCGCCATCTTTTATTTGGCCTCCAAGTATAAATGTAGCCGAAAAAGTACTCCCAGCCTTTTGCTGACCCTTAGAGGAAATATCTATCACCTCGGCCAATGTCTTGCTTACCGCTCGCGCGACTTGAAACATTGTAGGCGCTTTCAATATAGAGGGAGATCGGCCATCTCGCGCCTTTGTTTGTTCTGACAACAAACTTACAACGGCTTGGCTGGTTGCTAAATTTCCAGCTGCCGTCAGTAGTATTTGTCTTTCCCCCAAAACCCCCCAAGAAAATGTCTTAGGGTACTCAGAAATGTTATCAAAACCCCCGTTGGTTAGAGTATCAGACATAAATACCAAACCACGAGATAACTTGAGTGCTACACAATATGACATAATTTCATGACCCATATTATTGTTGGCTGACCAATATGTGTGTTGATATCTCTTCGCCACCATTTCCGAGTCTTACACCTGATATTGGAATGACATCGGTATAGTCAAAACCTGTTGCAAGGGCTACATAGCGATCATCTGGCGATATGCCATTAGACACGTCAAAACCTACCCATCCCAATCCATGAATATGTGTTTCGGCCCACGCATGACTAGCATTTTGAACAAAATTTTTATTCATCATTAAATAACCACTAACATATCTAGCGCTGAAACCAAGCGATCGTGAAACAGCTAGAAAGGCATGGACATGATCCTGACAAACACCGCTGCCAATTTCCATAGCCATTTCCGCGGTTGTATTTACATCAGTCGTCCCTTTTGAGTATCGGATATTTTCGGCAATGCAAGCAGATAAATCATGTAAAATAGAAAGTTCATCATATGATTTATTTCTCATCAAAATTCTAAACTCTTTACTTATCCGCCGAAGACTTGGGCCAAGCATCGAAAGGGCCGTGCTATTCCTGTAAACACTCAAAGGAATTTTATTGTTGTGAACGCCAGATACCCCGGCGGTGTCCGAAACCTCTACCGTTCCGCAACACGTAATTTCCATTTTTTTAAGGTCAGAGTAATGGCGACATATATGAACATCATTCCCATGATGATCAACTGTCTCTAGCTCTATTGCACCACCAGCGATATTAATCTCCCACTTTAAGACACGCTGATGAGCAAGTTTCAAGGGTGTAAGGTGCAATCGCTGTACGACAGATTTAGGAGCTGTCTGATATTCGAATATTGTTTTATGGCTAATTTTATTAATCATTTTTAAATAAGGTTAAAATCATCAGCAATTATCGAGCCCAATTCATTATTCTTAATAATATGCTCGGTTATAAAATATCTAAGATCAATCCTATGTATATTTTTTGCTCGATCTTTTTTCAATTGACAACACAAAGTTCTAGCCAAATCCAAGCTCTTATATTCTTTTTTGTACAACCTTGCCAGATCTGTAAGATTTGAAACTACCTCGTAGTAGCAAAAATTAATTGATCGTGGCATACGCTGATCAAAGATTAAAAAGTCTGCAACGCTAAAAGGATCAATTCTGCCCTTTTTCAACCAATTAAGGGAGCGCCAAGCCGAAAGCGAACGAAGCATCACTTCCCACTGACTTTGGCTCTCACTGACGCCTATTACGTTCGCAGTAGGTAATAAACGGTGGTATTTAGAGTAAACATTTCTTAACGTATTATCCGCCCGCTCTACATAAGTACCTAGCCGAAGAAAATTAAAAATATCATTGTGGAGCATTGTTCCATAAAGAGCGCCGCGAAATAGAGAGCTACCCTTTATAATCTCCTCAAGAACAATCGGTAAATCATGGATGTTCACGGGGCGTCTTAATAGAGCTTCACTAGAGATCCAGGTTTCATTTAGTGACATCCAAACCTCTTGTGTCAAAGAGGTTCTTACTGCGCGACCATTTTGGCGTGATTTTGTAATAAGCGTTATGACACTATTAAGATTTTGCCTTTCTCTTAAAAGAAAATTAATAGCATTCATCATAGAAAAACCGTCATATTTCTGTTCAAAAAGGTGAGCTAATTCACTAGTGGCAATAATCTCCGCCCACTCTTCTCGACCCTCATCTTCACGCGATAGGGAATGGTGCAAGACAGCTTGTATTCTTCGCGCCATATTTTCACTACGCTCTAAATATCTCGCCATCCAAAACAAATTATTACCGTGCCGTCCAAGCATTTAAACTCCAAGCACCCAAGTATCTTTGGTACCACCACCTTGACTAGAATTCACAATCAAAGAACCTTTTTTGAGGGCAACCCGCGTCAGCCCCCCCGGCGTGACTTTTATTGTATCTGGAGAAACGAGAACAAATGGTCTGAAATCAACATGACGAGGTGCGAGACCACTTTTTGTTAATATAGGTACAGTGGAAAGCGCCAAAGTTGGTTGCGCGACGTATTTGCTAGGGTTAGATTTAAGTTTCCTGGCAAATGAGGATAATTCACGTTTGCTAGCTGCCGGTCCTATCAGCATCCCATACCCGCCGGAACCATGTACTTCTTTGACAACCAGCTCCCTTAAATTTTCGAGAACATATTGTAAACTTTCCGCATCGGAACATTTCCATGTGGGGATGTTATCTAACAATGGTGTTTCACCTGTATAAAATTTTATGATTTCAGGCATGTAGGAGTAAATCGCCTTATCATCGGCAATTCCTGCACCAGGAGCATTAGCTAGTACTATATTCCCTTTACGATAAGCATCAAATAATCCTGGTGTTCCGAGCATACTTTTCGAATCGAAAGACAAAGGGTCAATAAAATCATCATCAACCCTTCGATAAATTACGTCTAGCTTTTCTGTTCCAGAAGTAGTGCGGATCACAACCTGTCCGTTTGATATTTCCATATCTGTTCCTTGCACAAGTTCTGCGCCCATTTCATCGGCGAGAAAAGAATGTTCATAGTAAGCTGAATTGAAAATACCTGGGGTGAGCACGACCACATTTGGATCCGGTATATCCGTTTTGACACAGGAAATTAGCGAATTGAAGAGTTCCTTTGGATAATTACTAATCGGCTTTACGTTATGTTCAGTAAACAACTCAGGAAACATGTGCAGCATTGTCGAACGATTTTCCATCATATAAGAAACCCCAGAGGGTACTCTTGCGTTATCCTCCAAAACAAAAAATTCGTCTATTCCTGTACGAATGATATCGACACCAACTACGTGGGTGTACACACCTCCTGGTGGTATAAAGCCGCACATTTGGGGTAAAAATGCAGGATTTGTATAGATTAGTTCGTCCGGTACTATGCCGGCTCTTATTATTTCTTGACCATTATAAACGTCTTGCAAGAATGCATTTATGGCAACTACTCTTTGTATGATTCCTTTCTCTAGCTTTTGCCATTCGTCAAGCGCGAGGATCCGTGGAATGAGATCAAAAGGGATCAAACGCTCTTCGCCATCCTCATTGCCGTAGACATTAAAAGTAATTCCAACGCGACGAAACAACTCCTCCGCCATTTTTGATTTTTTTGACAACTTTTTCAAATCTTGGTTTTCGAGCCACGATAGGAGTTTTCGATAGGGCTCTCTGCCTCGATGGCTCTGATCGCTTAGCATCTCGTCGAACATAATACCGCACCCGCTAACTAGCTAAGACCTACTAGAAAGGTACAAAATCGTGACTAGTAACCAAAGAGCTAAATTATTGCTTCGGTTATGCAAAAAATGCATCGCCAAACAGCACGTTAGTATGCAGATAAAACAAGGTAGCAGAAGAGGGGCTAAACCTCTTCATGTCCGTTGATGTCCATGTATACACTAAGGCCTTTTCTGTAGGGGATATTGGGGCGGGGGAAGGGTAGAGTTAGACCTTTTCTAAAACGGTGCAATTAAAAGTGTTTATAATTGAAGCGAAGATAACAGAACTAAAGCTTGGATTGACTTTCATTTATTTGGAAATATGTCGTATATGTTCCACTCGCTTGTCTCGGAGGATCTTTTTTACAATACGTCCGGCATGGCTTTACTTCGACGTCAGTATTAAGATAACAATCTTATACCGGCATTATGTCACTTGACTGAGGATTACAGGGGTGTCCCCGCCGATCAAAACCACGACAGACCACTTGTCTTCAAACTTCAGCACGATTATCGATGTTCGTTCTCCAAGCGAGTATGCTAACGATCATGTGCCGGGCGCAATCAATATGCCCGTACTGAACGATATTGAAAGAGCCGAGGTTGGTACCATTTATAAGCAGATTGGTAGTTTTGAGGCCAAACGTCGCGGCGCAGCACTAATTTCTCGCAATATCTCTCACATTTTAGAAACGAAACTTGTCAACGCGCCAAGAAACTTTTCACCACTTATTTATTGTTGGCGCGGTGGTCAACGGAGTGGGGCTATGGCACGAATTCTCAGCGAAATTGGTTGGAAAGTTACACTTCTCGAGGGAGGCTACAAGACCTACCGGAAGCGGGTTCTGGATGGACTTGATAGAATACCAGCGACACTACGCCTTATAATTTTTCGTGGGCGGACTGGCACGGCAAAAACCACGATTCTTCGTGCTGCCGCTAAACTTGGGACGCAGGTGATCGACCTGGAAGGTCTCGCTGCTCACAGAGGCTCTCTTCTTGGTTCAGAACCTGGGGTTGTTCAGCCGTCGCAACGGAAATTTGAATCACGCATTTTTGATGTCATGCGACAGTTGGATCCATCGAAAGGGGTTGTTATCGAGGCAGAAAGTAACAGTGTCGGTAAGTGTCATGTGCCAGTCGAACTTTGGCGATCAATGGGCCGGTCTCAGTCAATTCAAATAACCGCACCTCTTGATGCGCGCGTGGAGTTTCTTCTCGAGGACTACAAACATTTAATGGCCGCCCCAGAACGACTTAATCCTCTTTTAGATTGGGCTGCAGCTCGAGTTGGGAGTGACGCGGTGTTGAGTTGGCGAGCGGCAATTGCTGATAACGACTGGACTCGGTTCGTCAAGCGCGTTTTACAAGACCATTATGATCCGGCTTATGAACGCTCTAGTGCAAAGCATGGGCATAAAGATATATGTTTATTAGAAACTCAAAGTCTTGGTTCGGGAGACGTTGCCCAACTTGCTGAGAAGCTTGCCACGTTAGTTTGATTGAAAAGTCTAGTATAATCTGATTATGATAAGGATTGTCTCGGTGGAAGTTCTACTTATCGTCAATGTAATCCACGTAACAGCTTTGGATTAAACAGAAATTTAAAGTTTACATACACGAAAGCCGCTAAATATATTCCAACGATGAGGTTCAAAAAAGTTACGATATGTACCATGCATCATCCTGCTTCGTGTTGTCCATGCACCACCTCGTAAAACCTTAGTAGACCCAAATAACATCTCCGAGTACTCCTTGTAGGCATCAGCCTTAAATCCAGGATAGGGATTAAATGTATCGGAGGTCCATTCCCACACATTGCCCAACATTTGGCGACAGCCAAAGGCGCTATCTCCATCTGCTAGGGCAGCCACATCAATGCAACCTAAAGCACGGCCATCTAAATTGGCACGCGATGGATTTGGTGGTGTATCACCCCATGGATAACGACGTTTATTTGTAAATGATAAATTACCTGTGGAACTGTAATCACCCAATGCAGCCACCTCCCATTCAATTTCAGATGGCAAGCGCACTCCAGCCCAATGGCAGTAGGCGTTAGCTTCATACCATGTGACATGACTTACTGGAGCATGATCAGGAAGGGGGATAATTTTATCAAATTGTTTCAAGTCCCATCTGTCAGCACTTGTCGGAACCCAATAAGCAGGGTGATGTATGTCATTTTTTTTCATGTAAAGCCAGACGTCCTCAGGCCAAAAATCTTTATTTTGATACCCCCCATCTTTGACAAAAGCAGCAAATTCCGAACATGTAATTGGTGCTTTAGCTATTTCAAATTGATTAACGTCCACGGCGTGCGCCCATTTCTCATTATCAAAATTAAAGGGATTATCCGGGTTTGCTCCTAGTTTAAATCGACCACCAGGAACTTTTACAAAACCAGGCCATGAGCCCAAGCTACGTTGCGAACCCACATTACTTGCGATAGAAAATGTCGGGGAAGGGTACCCAAGTGTTTGCCGCCCCCAAATAAACGCCTCTGTATGCATATCTTCGTGGAACGCGCCGAACTGATAAATGAAACTATCTTGTTCTGATGCAAGTCCGTCTTCGTTGTTATTAGCTAAATGTGCGCACACCTTCTCCAAAACGTCGTTCATATACGTTAAGGTCTCTGTCATTGATAATAGAGGTAAATCCCAGCGCGTATTATGGGCGACCGCTATCGAATCATAGAGCTCATCAGCCTTCAGTCCTAAAATACTGTCATGTCCATAAAGGCTTCGAAGGATGAAGAATTCGTAAAAATAAGCGATGTGACCAATTTCCCAACGGAGTGGATTAACACCTGGCAGTTTGGGGCCCATCAATTGTTCTTGATCAAGGTCATTCACAAGTTCTAATGTTCTTGCTCTCGCATCTTGCAATGTAGCGATTAGGTATGTTGCAGAAACTCTTTGCGTCATATAGGCTCCCTTGGACAATATTGATGAAAATTAACTTAATCACCCCGGCAAATAAATATACAAAAAACGGCAATCGTACTTCTATTGTTCGATGGGCAAAATTGTTAAGATCTTATGGTCATAATACCCAAATTAACACAGAATACGATGGGTCTGCTTGCGATATTATGATTGCCTTACATGCTCGGCATAGCGCTGAAGCGATTAATCTTTACAAAGCTAAATATCCAAAAGGTCCTTTAATAGTTGTTTTGGGCGGTACAGACGTAAATACATTTTTAAAAACTGATGCTACTATTACTTTAAGTGCGATGGAAAAAGCCGATGCACTAGTGTGTTTACACGATCAAATAGGTGAGGCACTACCGAAGCAATTAACCAAGAAACTGCATACTATTATTCAGTCAGCAGTACCTTTAAAACAGCAACGTAATCCCTCGAAACGTAATTTTGATATTTGTGTCATCGGCCATTTGCGGGATGAAAAAGATCCTTTACGTGCGGCAATGGCTGCAAGGCTTTTAAATAAAAGTTCGAAAATTAGAGTTTTCCATTTAGGTAAAGCACACAATGACACCTGGGCCATTGCTGCCAAAAAAGAGCAAATGGAAAACCCACGATATCATTGGTTAGGCGAGGTGACTGCTGGTCGAGTTCGCCGCGAATTTATAAAGACTCATTTAATGGTTCTGTCGTCTAATCAAGAGGGAGGTGCTAATGTTGTATCAGAGGCCATTGCTGCGGATGTTCCGATAATTGCCTCTAATATCCCGGGGAATACCGGTTTATTGGGTCACAACTATCCTGGGCTCTACCCAGTGCGTAACGAGAAAGCACTCTCAATTTTGCTGCAAAAAGCAGAAACTAATCCTCAATTTTTAACGCAACTGAACCGAGCTTGCCAAAAACTAAAACCAAGATTTACCCCGGAGCTCGAGGGACAAGCATGGGCTAGGCTGATAGAAAATTTGAGTTAAACCTCGTAAGTCCACTGCCGTTGAGCATTCAAGTTGTTTTAGCAAATATTGAGTTATTTCTGTTCAATAAGTTTGAAAATTAAAGCACTAGCGTTACTGGTTCAATGTCTCCAGTTGTTTCCAAAACTTTTCCGACAATATTAGAAGCGGGATAGCCATTTTTCACCAGCTGTGTGATGCAAGCCTCAGCACTTTCAGCGGGAACAGAAGCAAGAAGACCACCTGAGGTCTGAGGGTCAAAAATCAACGGGTACAGCTCTGACGTGACTGCTTGTTCCTGGTTTCGAATAGCACGACGTAGGCGGACATTCGCTGGCTGTAGGGTGCTTAAAATCCCCATCCTCACAGTTTCTAACGCGCCGTCCATAATTGGAAGGGCACTCATATCAATCTCAACATCAACTTCTGATGGACGAATCATTTCAATCATATGACCCAGAAAACCAAATCCGGTAACATCAGTGCACGCAGTAGCGCCATGTTGAAATAGACATTTTGCAGCCAATCGATTAGATAGAACCATACTATCTAATGCGGCATCAATCCAACGGCCTTTCGCCCGTTGTTGCATATCCGCCGCAAACAATGTTCCTGTCCCAAGTGCTTTAGTTAAAATTAAAACATGCCCAGGCATGAGGCCGGATTTTCGTAAAATGTTTTCTTTATCAATTAGCCCATTAATTGAGAACCCTAATGCTAGTTCTGCCCCTTCGCTGGTGTGTCCACCAACTAGTGCAGCGTCAGCATCATTCAACATTTCCATGGCCCCAGCCATCATTTGATTCAAGGTCGTTTCGATTTGACTCTCTATCCCATATGGCACAGTTGCTATTGCCAGTGCAGATTGTGCTTCACCCCCCATGGCAAAAATATCACTCAAACTATGATTGGCTGCGATTTTACCAAACAAGTACGGGTCATCAATAAAGGAGCGAAAATAATCCACCGTATGAACAATTACTTTCCCAGTAGCAACTTTGACTACGGCGGCATCATCTGGATCATGCAATCCGATTATAATGTCATCACGAGGTGTTGGTTTGAGTTCTGACAAAGCCCGAGTTAAAACGCCAGCACCGACCTTGGCCCCACAACCACCACAGCGCATAGCGATAGCGGAGATTTCTTTTAAAGTATCTGGATTAGTTAATGCTTTATTAATAGGAGGTCCCTCATCTTCTTTCATTCTAGGCAGGACCGAAAATTTTCTCATAAAGCGCCGGTCAATCCAATCTTTCCACCACCACAGTAATTTACCAGAAACAGTATAAATACCTTTTGAAGCTACAGCATATTTATCTCCCGAACTTATCAATGACAAAAAGGATGACTGTGGTGAGAAAGACTTAGGTTTTTTTTGTAACAATACTCGGCGTAGGTTATTGGCCAGAGGCTTTCCCTGACGAACTGCAAATACACCTGCTTTTGGGCGTGGGTGATTACCCACGGCCGCCGCATCACCTGCAGCAAAAATATTTGGATGAGATAAGATCTCCAGGGTATCGTTTACTTTTACAAAT
>NZGS01000062.1 GCA_002690995.1 Rhodospirillaceae bacterium | reverse complement strand
TTTGTATTAACCACAATATTAGACAGATTGTTTATTGTGTGCTCCATTCGAGACATCACCGCACCTAAGTCAGATCTCTCAAGGTCAATCCTTACCAACGCACCATCAACCGCAGTCAACATTTTCTTTGCACTGTCGACAGATAATACATCAAGCGATGCAACTGATATGAGATTTGCAGCACCAGGAGTTACCTGGAACAATCCGCCACCATCGATGCCTGTTTTTCCTACATCAACCGAGAAAATATAAGGTGAGTGAAAGGTTATTTGTCCAGTGGAACGGAAAGTGTCGTTATTGCCGACTCCCTTCCTCAACTGTTGGGCAGTTCCAATACTTTCCAACTTATCATTTGTTGGGGCAACATTCATTGGTATATCAAGTACAGACATTGTGAAATTTTCCACCACTATGTCATATCCTTCATTAGAGAACATATGGATCATATCGCCTCTTGGGGAGACTTTTGCTGTAATGCCTGTTTTACCAGAAACTGAGTTTACCGCATCAGCTAGGTCACGAACATTTGCATCGCGTCCATTAATAATTCCAAAATCTACTGTGGCAGAAACAGTAATAGCTTCGGAATTTTTACCCAAAAGGGAGAAGGTCACTGTGTCAGCAAAGGCCTGATCTTGAGCTGGAAAGTCAAGATTTACGCGTGTTTGAGCTGCTGCATAGACACCAGTTTCACCTTGCGCTGCGTTGATTGCTTGAACTATTTCATAAGCTGTTGACCCACCATTGACGTCAATTACCTTAGTTCCAACGTTGCCAAAAATAGTCAGGTCTTCTTCTTCATTAATGAGGCTGGCTGCTGTTGTTCTGTCTGTGCCTAAGCGTGGACGGCCAGCGGAGTCTGTAACTGAATCATCCGCAGTGTCATTCGTTACGGTGATCGCAAATAACTCAGAATGCTTAACAGCGTCCTTAGTGTAAACCAATGTTATGTCATACACGTTATTTGCACCCGTATCTCCAGCACTTTCAAAGTTCAAAAAGCTTTTGGATTTAATTTCACCAGTGGTAGCATTCACATTGAATAATGCTGCATCCGAACCAGCCAAGGTGTATGTACCACCAGGATTTGCAGTAACAACTGACTGAAGGTTAGAGCTTTGCGCTGTAGTAGCTATGATAGCTCGGGCACCCTCAGTGACAGTCACTGCGTTATTGATCTGGTTATTGGTACCATTTGCTGGCGTATTACCTGCCGGGTTATTTTGTCTATCGGGACCGGGTGCTGCAGGTGTAGCAATCCCCGCAGAGTTTGCTATAGTCTGAGTTCCTGGGCCATTATCTGCCAGCCGCGCGATTGAATTGCCCACACCAGCTGGATTAACACCAACTGTAAAGCTTACATCTTCAGTGTGTACAAGAGCACCTCCAGAGGTCTTTATTTGTAATTTGAATGTAACAAAGTCACCAATATTCAACCGTGTAGCTGGAGAGCCATGGGTGGCGCCTATGCCAAGGGTAAGTGTAGTACCCGAAATTGCTGCTCCAGCAAAGTTTGCGGTACCGTTATCGAAAGTAACGGTAGCGCCACCGCCTGCAGCAGTCAAAGAAGAGCTAAATTTAGCAGACAAGCTCCCAACCGACGCAAGGTTTAATGTTGGCTTTGTAGCTGAACCATTATTGACTTCTTCTCTCACATTCAATGTTGACTCATGGTAAGAGGCATGAGAAGCGTCATGGTCAATGGTAATAGTTTCAACAAACTGGTCGCCATTAGCCGCTGTGAAAGTAAGTGTCAGATTTTTATCAGAAATTAGAGTTGTTGTGCCTGTATAAGTAATCTGTCCAGTGGCCGCGTTTACCGCAAACAGACCAGCATCACCGCCTGAAAGTGCGAATGTGCCGTCTGCTGAATTTTGTGCTCTCTGCGCATTTACAAAAGCTGCTAAATTAGCGCTAAGTGAGCCAGATGTGGCGCCAGTTTGGGTGCCATTGCCAAGCGCATTGATAACAAGACTTTCTAAATCTTCAACATCAATCTCAGTCGAAGCAGCGCGAACAGTGTTTTGAGAACCAGAAGGAGCCTCGGTTAGGGTAATTGTAATTGTTTCATTAAAAACGTTTTCACCTTGTGTATAGGTTCTTACAATTACTCTTTCATTGTCACCGCCAGGTGTAAACTGTTGCATTGAAGATGACGTAATGCGTCCATCTGCGGCTATCTGGAATGCTGCCGCATCTGCTCCAGACAAGGTGTAGGTCCCGCCTGTATATGTATCTGCAAATAATTCGAACGCATTGCTTCTATTCGATGGTGCAATTGCGGGTACATTAATCTCAAAGGCCTCTTCAATTGTCACTGCACGAGTGCCATCATTAATCATTAAGCCGCTAGTTGTTCCCGTGGCTGCAGTTTTTTCGACTGTCAACATATTAGCTGCATTTGTATTATGAGTCTTGAGGATGTATTCGCCAAGGCCGGTAGGCTTTACATCTTCGATAGACAAAGTTGCTGTATCATTCGGCTGAAAACCAACCTGGAATGTGGTGTCCAGGAAAGAACCATTGAGCATTTTCACACCATTGAATGTAGAACTTTCAGCAATCCGGTGTAACTCCTCTTGGAGAGCTCCTACCTCATTCTGGATAGCTTGTCTGTCCTGACCTGTGTAAACACCGTTGGCTGATTGGACAGCAAGTTCACGCATTCTGTGAAGAATATCGGTCACTTCCTCAATCGCACCCTCAGCTGTCTGGGTCAATGAAATGGCATCTGCTGCATTTCGAATCGCAGCTTCCAGACCCTTAATTTGAGATGTCATCCTATTGACAATAGATGCACCAGCAGCATCATCAACAGCATGGTTCAAACGCAATCCAGATGAAATACGTTCAAGTGCTTTGTTCATACCCTCTTCTTTATTGCGAAGATGATAAAGGGTCGTAACCCCGGCCATATTTGTATTAATCTTGCTCATATCGCTCGCCAATCCACAATAGTTGGACACCCTGCGTTGTTGCAAATGCCGTGCCAATCGCACAAATCATCGCCAGTTGATCTAGTTTGACGTAGAAGCGTTTGACTGCCCGCTGGGCTGGCCTTTCGTCGCATCTCTCCAAACAGTTTCAGGGAGTTAACCTGAATAATTTCGAAAACTTGGTTTTGCATTGTGCTTTCTTCTATAATTAATTTGACACGTGGAGAATGTGCAAATGTTATGCCAAACTGGAAATGAGGACTCAAAAAACCAGTGTAGCTAAATGATTTCATTGAATTTTGCTAAAAATGACCCGATGTCTTTTTAAATTGCCAATAAAATGACAGATAGAAACCAAAAAGGGCAGAAGATAACTTCCGCCCCGAAAACCAACTCAACTTCAATTAAATAAAAGTCAGCGAATGTAATCAAATAGGCTCTGTTGTCCAATTTTGGCAAATGCCTGCTGAGCTGCTTCACGATTTGTAAGTTGAGATTGTAATTTGGTAATTAATTCTGCCAGGTCTGCATCACTAATAGCGGAAATATTTTTAGTAACTGCCTGTTTTCGGCTTTCAAGCATATCTTGTTGGATCGCAGCTTTAGACATTTGCGCGCCTATTTGAGCTTGCTGTAGCGAGATGTGGTCAATTGAAGAAAGAAGATTTTGAATGCCCCTGCCTAGCAATTGGTCTTCATCTGTGAGAAAACGAGCCTTACCAACTTCAGCTCCATTTTCATCAATTTCTATCACCGTCATGTGATAGAAACCAGCTTCATTTGATATTCCTTGCCCCTCAATTTCAATATCTTCAATTATAATTTGATCCATATTTTTTTCACTTAGAGATATAGAATTTGTTTCTGCAATATATTCTGCCGTCACACCAGTTTGGTCAGACTTAGAATTAATTGCATCTGCAAGTTTTTCTTCCATACCTTCGGCCAGGGTAGCTTCAATTTTCACAGCTCCCACACTACCTTTTAAAGTGAACTCCCAGTCTTGGTTTTGTCTAGGCAACTCCAAATTTACTTTTGCATTGCCCTGTGCAACTGCGAGTTCATTGATCTCACGAAGCGGATCTATTGAAGCCATGACCCCTTCAACAATTTCAAAAATGCTTTTCCGTCCGTTTACAGTTTCAACACGTCCAAAAACCGTTTCTCCATCCACACCTGTTCCAACAATTACATTTTCAGAAACTTGGACTGTATGAGTTCCCCTATCACCGTTATAAGAAATAGTACCATCAATATTTCGTACAAAGGCTTCTTTGTCTGTTCTGAAACCAGAGAAAAGGCTTTGTCCATATGAATCTTTTGTATTAGCAAGGTCAACCAAAGTTTCTTTCAAGGAAGTCACTTCTGTTAGAATTGCCTTTCTACTAAAACCGTCATATGCAGGACTTCGAGCCTGAGTGGCCAACTCAGCAATTCGCGTCATAACAGACAACGCTTCTTGTAGCGTTTTATCTGCTGAATTTAGACGATTTTGAGCTTTAAATGAATTTTCCTCAAAACGAGTCAATAGTTGTTCTTGTTCTCTCGCTGCAGAAAGTTCTACTGCGGCCACTGGATCATCAGAGGCTTTTAAAATTGCCTTACCAGAAGCAATTTTTTCCTGTTTTTCTTGAATATCTTCAGTCAGTTTTCCAAACTGCCTAATTTGCTGATCATTGAATAATTTTGTGCTTACCTGCATCCAAAACTCCGTTAAACGACATCAATTAAAGTCTGAAAAAGCTCTCTTGCTGTTGATAGAACTCTAGCTGACGCTTGATAGGCTTGCTGAAATTCAATTAGTGCAGCGGCTTCACTATCTAGGTTCACACCTGAAAATTCCGCCTCACTTTCTATTGCAGCTTCTTTAGTTGCGTCCGCACCTTCAAGGGCTTGCTCATTAGACCGAACAGAAGCTCCAACTGTTGCTACAATAGTTGAAAAAATATCTGAAAAACCGCCCGAACCTTTTCCGCTCATATCTCTTGATTGTTGGGAAATCATAATATCTAGGTTGCGAGCATCACCAGCACCACTGTCAGTTCTTTGCAGGGAAAATTGATCGTTCAGAGCAGTCTTTCCTGCAACTCTTATTTTATAATTATTAAAATTGAATATATGTTCGTCATCTACGGTGCGCGTTGCAATAGAATGACCAGTTGCTCTGTCGAGTATTTCGTAACGCAAAGAGTCCTCTGAAACCGCTTTAACAAGAATGCCATCACGGTCCAACGATGAAGCTATAAAAGAGTCGGATTCTGTTGCAATGTGGTCATACTCACTGCTAATTAGTCTGGCTCCAGAACCCGTTGCAAACACCAAGAGATCTTCAACAGCAGTGCTGTTGATTGAAAATTTTTGACTAGCTATGCTGGTCGCAGTTGCATTGACATCTACAACATCACCGGAGAGAGTGGCTACGGATATAGAGCTATCTTCGAGTTTCAACTGCAAATCAGCTGTTTTCATACCCAATGCATCCTGGGGTTGGTTAAATACAACAGTATTGACTGCTGGATCGTATTCGATAACAACTCGCCCCGCAGCTGAGCTGGTGACTGAAGAAACAATGGACACTCCAGTTGGCAAAGCTGGGGTTGATACCAATGCGCCTGAGGAATTCATCGCGATTGCGTGGGCTGTGCCATTGATTGTCAGGTTCAAATTAGACAGACCAGCGCTCGCCACAAAGGGTGTACTGGCGAATCGCATCTTGGTTGTGGCAAGTCCGAATAAAGCGGCACCATCACTGTTGCCAGAAATCTTTCCGTCTGGTGTGACCGTTACAACCTGACCAGACAAAGTGCCGCCAGCTACAACCTGCAACTTTTTCTGGTCATCAAAATAGGCCGTTAGACGACCATCCTCACCGCCAGATACATGCAGCTCATCCTCAATCATCTGGATATGATAAGTATCACCAGCAAAATCTACGTAAACGCCTGACCCATTTTTAGGCATGGATTTGGCAGTGACAGAAGATGATAAACTCAGGGTAGAACTTGATGACGCATCTACAAAGTTCACTGCCCCTATGGAGAAGCTCTCGCCAACCTTATTGGCTTCAATTTTCAGCCTATAGACAGTAGTGGAGCCCACAACCTCAGAAAATGAGGTCGCAATTACGCCCAGATTGGCATTATTTACAAGACGTGCCGCTGCCTCAGTTAACTTTTGTGCTGTGTTCACAGCATTACCCAAGCCATCACCGTCATTCATATTCACAGTCAGAGTTGTTCCAGCAACGGTCAAATTCATCGTATCAGCTGACGGGTCAATTGTTGTTGGCCCGGAAAAGCTATAAGTCAAACTCTGTGGTTTTGCTGCTGCATCACCGCCAGAAAGGCTGGCAAGAGGAGCTTGCAGACGAAGTGCATCTACCAAATTTTTTTGAATCAAAGCCTGGGTCATAGTATTGATTTCGCCAGAAGTCACTTCAGATGAAAATGAAATAGAATTATTGCTGGTAGGAAGAGTCAATGAATAACGGCCGGCTGCTGCCACAGCACGTTGTCCGTCAAAAGACGCTTCATTCTTATCAGCATCCCCATTTACAGAAAACTGAATTAATTTTTTGTCTGAAGCTGCATTTGATGAGATATTGACAAGGCCATTTTTAGTCGTGTCAGCTGCACTGTTCGATGTCACGCCATCCTGTCTTGTTAAGCTAAAACTATTTGCTGAGCTCAATTCTACAAGACCAGAAAACCTAGCATGGTCGAATGTTGTACCCAAGCCACCCAAAGCGATGGCATTAGCTGCTTCTTTTCCGCTTGAATCAATTGGTTTTGCTGTCAGCTGAGGTGAGTTTTGCATATAATCAGAAAAGAAAATGTCTTTTCCATCAGCTTTTTCTAATATTACACGTTTTTTATTCGTCGAAAGAAACGCCGTTATGCCTGTTCGACTGGACTGATTGTTTATGGACGTTACCAAATTTGTCAAATCTTCAGGCACAACATTAGTAAGGATCTCAATTGGAGTTCTGTTATCACCCTCAATTTTAAAGCTGACAGTTCCTGAAGCGGATAAACCAAACAATTCAACTCTATTACTTGCTTTGGCTCGAATTCCTAAATTCTGAAGCATTCCATTTAAGTTTTCGGCTACCTCACTAGCTGCATCCCCACCCTGAAGTGCAACAGACTTAGTCACACCGTTGCTCAGAGCAATATTTATTGTTTGGTCGATGGCTTGACTTACTGGCATGCCCCCATGGTTAGCTTCTGCTGAGGCTCCAATCCCGTTAGCCCCAATTACTAGAGTATTCATGCCATCTGAACGATTTATATCTAAGTCCATCCCTCTATAGCTAGGTTCTATTTGATTGAGGTAGTCACCTGTGTAAACAGCTTGTTCAAAAAACCCATTTTCTGCCGTTATGATATCAGCGAGTTCTTCATTCGTAAGAACTGTACCTGCAACATGACGACCTTCTCGAGTGAAGATCTGAATATCTGATGCGCCAATTGAGTCTTTCACAGACGCTCTAATCGTGCCAACTCCGATTGAAATTTTAGGAACAAGAGCATCTGAATCATCAAAATCACCTCGTGAAGTCGTTAAAGTGAATGCCCCATTTGCGCCACTAGCATACAGCCCATAATCAACAATTGATTTATTGTTGGAATCCAAAAGGACACCCCGATTCAGCATATCTGCCAACTCCTGAGTGTCTTTCCATCGACTGGTAGCCGGTTCACGAGGAAAGGCAGTATTGTAATTTATATTAAAGTTAAAAGGGCCAGCTGGCGTTGTGTTTTCTAATTTAAATGTTAGCTGGGAAAGATTTGGAAGCTCCAAATCGGAAACCTGGAATTTTGCGGTTGCTTGACGAGTAAGTGAAGTCAATGAAACACCAGTCGACCCAGCCGGTATTTCAGCAACAAGCCCATCTCTCATAAATTCCGACGCCTCTATGGGAGACGGTGAATTCACCAAAACCTCATCAAGGCGAGGCAGAGCTTTTTTTTCAGAAGAGGTATGTTCGTCTACTATAATATTTGCATCAGACAAATTATCTGCGTCAGCATTAACCATCAACCCTGAAGCTGCAGCTATCTGCTGCGGTTTTTCAATCAGAAACTGCATGCCAGATGCCGCTCCTGAAAGAGTTGTTAAATGTAAAGTATCTCCAGCTGCTGCTTGGCCATCAATTCGTAAACTAAATCCAGGTCCAAAAATTTGCTTCGAACCTTTCAAGGGGGCATCCAGCTCTTCACCGGAAATTGTCCAAACATCTTCGTCTTTAGAATAAGTTGCAATTAGTGGTGATAACGGCAACTTTTCAGGATTGGTTATGAGGATTTCTCCAGAGACGTTTGTTCGATTTGCCACACCGGTGCTCAGTGTCATATTTCTGCTAGAAAACATGTTGACGCCTGCATCACCTTCGAGAGTAATACCCTTCCTGTGTTGGATATTCATCTCTTGACTCATAAGGGCAGCGAGATGATTTATGTCATCCAGTGCGTCTTTAACGGCACTGTAAGCTCTAATTAATCCTCCAGCCATACCTGATTTAATTTGATTGGTAGCTACATCTTCACCACC
>NZGS01000061.1 GCA_002690995.1 Rhodospirillaceae bacterium | reverse complement strand
GTAAGATTTTTGACCAACCCACACTACGACCCCAAACTGCGCCCCCTAGATGGTAGACAAGATGAAATTGGCGATTTTATAGCAAATGATCCAGCCTTCCAAATATTCTTTGATAATCTTAAAAAGTTGCTAGACCCACTGATACCTAGGTATGCAGAGGAAGGGAAAAGTTATTTAACTATAGCTTTTGGCTGTACCGGTGGTAAGCACCGGTCGGTTTTTGTCGCTGAAAAATTTGTTCACTGGCTAAAAAAGTCTGATTATATTCTATCCACAAGACATCGCGACCTAACCATAAATTGATTTTAATAGAGCCAGCAAGGTAAACTTTGAAATGAGCGATAATGCGTTACCCGACCAGATAGGATTAGTAATCGTTACACACGGGAGCCTAGGTGCCGAATTATTAAAAGTTCTCGAGCATGTGGTGGGACCGCAAGAAAATATTGCAGTTGTGAGTATCGGGCCTGAAGACGACATGGAGGAAACACGTTTAAATATCTTGGAGTCTGTCAATCATGTTAATATAGGCAAAGGGACAATAGTCCTAACGGATATGTTTGGTGGAACCCCCTCGAATTTAGCAATATCAATTATGGAAAGCGCAAAAATTGATGTCATTGCAGGTATAAATCTTCCTATGCTCGTAAAATTATCCAGTGTTAGATCAACACTCACTTTTTCGGAAGCAGTGGACCAAGCGAAACAAGCCGGACAAAAATATATCATGACTGCTTCTCAAATACTTGGCCAGGCAAAGTGACAGAGGATGTTAAAGAGATCAGCTTGACCATCCATAATCAGAAAGGTCTTCACGCAAGAGCTGCCGCAAAATTTGTAAATGTTACAAGTAAATTCGAGAGTGAAATTAAAGTTTCAAAAGAAAATGAAAATGTATCGGGAAAGTCAATCATGGGTTTATTGATGCTAGCCGCTATCAAAGGGACGACAATTCGAATAACAGCAATTGGTAGTGACGCATCACAAGTTTTAGAAAAACTAACTCGTTTAATTGATAATAAATTCGATGAAAAATAATTCACTAACTCAGAAACAAGGTCCAAAAACGCAGACGGTCTTTATTGGCTCCGGAATCTCAATGTCAACAGCCATTGGAAAGGCACGAGTCATAAACTCGGGGCTGGGTCAGGTTCCTAAGTATCATGTCTCCGATACTGACGTTCCCGATGAGCTTAAAAGATTTAGAAATGCCGTAGCTAAAGCTCAAAAACAAATAGCACGTCTAAAAGCCAAAACAAGTTCATTAACTGACACTACCGCAGAGGAATTGGAACTGCTTCTAGACGCTCACGCCGCGATGCTCGTCTCTACCCGAATGCTCTTGGGAATAGAAAAGAATATAGCGGAATTAAACCTTAATGCCGAAGCGGCTTTGGAGATAGTTGTAGAAGAAATTGCTCGGGGCTTTGAAAAAGTTAAGGATGCGTATCTGGCTGCAAGGGTCCAGGATATTAAAGATGTAGGGTCCAGAATACTTCGGCAACTTATGAAAACCCCTTATCAGATTTATTCTAAAATACCCAAAGGGTCTATAATTGTCGCTCAAGAATTAAGCCCTGCAGACACAGCTTTAATGGACCCTGGCAGTATTGCTGGGCTTATCACCGAACAAGGTGGTTCAGATGGACATACAGCCATAATGGCGAGGTCATTGAATATACCCGCAGTACTTGGGGTTACAAAAATTTTATCCAAAATATCTGATGGCGATACAATCATTGTTGATGGTGACAATGGGCGTGTGATCGTAAGTCCTGACCACGATACCTTAGAAGAATTTAAACGCAAAATAGAAGCGCGTAGACGTCTCAATAGACAACTTACCCGCTTGCGTTCACTACCAGCAGTAACCCAAGACGGAGTATTAGTGGGAATGCAGGCGAATATAGAACTAGCTCGTGATGTGGAGGAGGCAATACATGCTGGCGCGGAAGGGATTGGGCTTTTAAGAACAGAGTTTATGTTTCTGAACCGTTCCTCAGCTCCAACTGAAGAGGATCAGTATCAAACTTTGAAAACGATCATCACTGAAATGTCAGGTAGACCAGTAACGATTCGTACATTTGACTTGAGCACTGACAACCTGCCCCAATCAAAAAACATTCGGACAAAAAAATCTAGCAACCCACTTCTCGGCCTGCGTGCAGTTAGGCTTTCTTTAAGGCAACAACGGCTATTCGAGATACAACTTTCTGCAATATTGCGAGCAAGCATACATGGTGAAATCAGGATCCTTTTGCCTATGGTATCAAGCATCCATCAGGTGCGCGAAGTGAAAAAGATACTGAGGCGAGTTCGTTCACGACTACAAAAACAAGATAAAATTGCAACGGACAAAGTACCGCCATTAGGTGCAATGATTGAAGTACCCGGGGCAGCTCTTATCGCAGACTCTATTATTCAAGAAGTTGATTTTCTTGCAATCGGGACTAACGATTTGACGATGTATACGCTAGCCATTGATAGGGAGGATGAGCAAGTTTCTAATCTTTTTAATCCTTTGCACCCTGCGGTACTACAACTTATACAGATTACGCTCCAAGCTGCACACCGCAGTAAGAAACCAGTCAGCATCTGTGGAGAAATAGCTGGAGATCCGCGTTTTGCTCCCCTTTTGATAGGCCTCGGTGTTCGCGAATTATCGATGACTTCACAAAATTTACCACGAGTGAAACAAAGAATAAGAGCGTTGAAAACTGGCCCTGCTACTCGACGAGCAATGGCCATCCTTGATCAAACAGACGAGGATCAAGTTCAACGCCTGTTAGATGATTTTAACGACGGAATTTAATTCTCATTTTAAATTTTAACTAGGAGTTTAAATGAAAACGATAAAAATAGGTCTCATTGGTGCAGGGGGTAATACTAGAACCAGGCATATCCCCGGGTTTAAAGCCATAGAAAATGTCGAACTATCTGCTGTCGCGAATAGAAGTATGGGGTCGTCAAAAAAAATAGCTGCTGAGTTCGGTGTGCGAGAAGTCGCTATTAATTGGAGACAAATTATCGAAAACCCAGATATCGACGCCGTTTGTATTGGGACTTGGCCCTACATGCATTGCCCAATTACTATTGCAGCGTTAGAGAATCATAAGCACGTACTTTGTGAAGCCCGCATGGCACTCAACGCTAGGGAAGCGCATAAAATGTTAGATGCTTCTAGGAAAAATCCACACCTAGTAGCCCAAATTGTTCCAGCGCCGCACACACTGACTATAGATCAAACAATCAATGAGCTCATCGGATCTGGTTTTATTGGCGATGTAATAAGTATGGATGGTAGAATCAATTCAGGAAGTGACTTTCCAATGCCGAACAGCCCACCTCATTGGAGGCACAATAAAGATCTATCTGGGAACAATATTATGAATATGGGCATTTGGTATGAAGCAATCATGAGATGGTTAGGGGATATGACAGGTGTTTTTGCTTTGGGGAAAACAATAATTTCCCATCGGGTGGACGAAGAAAAGGGCCGTATACCAATGCCTATTCCAGATCATATCGATATTTTGGGGCATTTTGCTCAAGGTGGACAAATGCGTCTTACAGTTTCTACTGTTATAGGGCTCTCGCCCACAGAAGTTGACCTGTTTATTTTTGGAACAAAAGGAACGCTTCGAGTGCTTCAAAAAAAGGATGCTGATATCGAACTTTTTGCAGGTGATAAAAATGCCTCCCAACTGGAACGCATAATGATAGAACCAGACAAAAAAGGGAAATGGCGTGTTGAAGACGAATTTGTAAATGCCATACGCGGTATTGAGGAAATAACGCATACAGACTTCACGACAGGGGCAAAATACATGGAATGGACAGATGCTGTTACAATTTCAATGCAGACAAGAGAATTGGTGCCTCTACCATTATCAAATGGTATGCGTTGAATATGCTACTTTGGTAATTTGGAAAAATACATGGCCTTTCCAATTAATTCTAATGTGGTTAACGCAGTGGAGCCTCCAATAGCAGAGGCTCAGTCTTGGATCGCTGGAAGAAAATTTCCAAAAAACAAACCTCTGCTTAACCTAGCTCAGGCCGTTCCAAGTTATCCCCCAGCAAATTCGATGTCCGAGCATCTGGCAAATAATGTGAAATTATTTGAAACCGCTCAATACACAGCAATTGCCGGGATCCCAGCACTTAGAGACAGCCTAGCATCTAATATGATGATTTCACACGGAGGTCGGATCGAGGCAGAAAATGTTTTGATTTCTGCCGGCTGCAATCAAGCTTTTTGTATTGCGATTATGGCGATAGCCAAAGCTGGGGATGAAATTATCCTATCAGCCCCATACTATTTTAATCATATTATGTGGTTAGAAATGCAGGGCATCAAGCCAGTTTTACTACCATTCAGAAGTGATCTAAACTCCGTCCCCTCTCTAAAAGATGCGGCGAACTTAATTACAAAAAAAACAAAAGCTATCGTCTTAATTAGTCCCAATAATCCTACGGGTGCAATTTATCCACCAGATATCTTAAGCAAATTTTTTGATCTTGCTCACGAATCGAAAATAGCTTTGATAGTTGACGAAACATACAAAGACTTCATTAAAACAATGCCTCCGCATAACATCTTTCTCTCACCTTATTGGGAAGAAACATTCATACAACTTTATAGTTTCTCGAAAGTATTTAGCTTAACAGGCTACCGTGTGGGATCTATTATCGGAGGTCAAAATATTATAAATTCTGCAACTAAAGTCATGGATACCCTTGCTATTTGCGCACCAAGAATTGCGCAGGATGCAGCGCTTTTTGGCCTCGATAATCTCGAACAGTGGGTTGCCGATAAGAGAGTCGGCATACTAGAAAGATTAAAGTACGTTAATGAAATTTTTAGAAATAGCGAAACTTCATATGAACTTATCTCGAGTGGCGCTTATTTTGCTTATGTAAAGCATCCGTTTAAAGAAAAGTCATCAAAAGAGGTGGCAAAACAGCTGGCCGAAAAAGAAAATATTCTTTGCTTACCCGGATCTTTTTTTGGACCGAACCAGGAACAATTTTTGAGAATTGCGTTTGCAAACGCGACCGTGGAAGAACTATCAGTTCTATCGAAAAGACTTGAGTCAAGCCTCAGAAGTCTAGCTCCGGCCTAATTTTAAATCTTGAAAGTAATAAAACTTATTTTATTTCTTAGGATGACACTATTGCTCATTTACATAAGCACTGTTATACGCCAGGTTAAGCAACATAAATGAGCCTAATGATAACCCATAGGGAAAACGGACGAATGAGCACTTTCACAGACTGCAAAATCGCAGATATTTCTTTGGCTGAGTGGGGATACCGCGAAATAAAGATAGCGGAGACAGAGATGCCAGGCCTGATGGCGGTGAGAGCCGAGTATGGTCAGTCAAAGCCACTGAGCGGTGCTAGAATAACCGGTTGTTTGCACATGACAATCCAAACCGCTGTGCTTATCCAAACTCTAGTTGAATTGGGCGCGGAAATACGCTGGTCATCTTGTAATATTTTTTCTACACAAGATCACGCAGCAGCTGCAATCGCCGCAGATAACATACCTGTTTTTGCCTGGAAAGGTATGACAGAGGAGGAGTATGATTGGTGTATAAGACAAACGATCGAGGGACCAGACGGTTGGCGCCCAAATATGTTACTCGATGACGGGGGCGATCTAACAAAAATTATGCACGAAGATTACCCGGAACTATTGAAGAATGTCCGTGGTGTGTCTGAGGAAACGACAACGGGGGTATTGAGACTACTCGAGATGCAAGAAGCTGGTTCTTTGAAGATTCCAGCCTTCAATGTCAATGATAGCGTAACAAAGTCAAAATTTGATAATTTATATGGTTGCAGGGAAAGTCTGACAGATGGAATTCGCCGCGCTACAGATGTAATGTTGTCAGGAAAAGTTGCTGTGGTAAATGGCTATGGCGATGTCGGCAAAGGTTCCGCATCAAGTTTAAGAAATGGTGGAGCTAGGGTTATTGTTACGGAAGTTGACCCAATTTGTGCACTTCAAGCAGCGATGGAAGGGTTCGAAGTGGCTACTATGGATGAATATGCTTCGAAAGCTGACATCTTTGTGACCGCTACTGGCAACAAGGATATAATCACGGTCGATCATATGCGCCAAATGAAGGACCGCGCAATTGTGTGTAACATTGGTCACTTCGATACAGAAATCCAGGTGGAAAGCCTAAAAAACTTCAAATGGCATCCAGTAAAACCCCAGGTTGATGAAGTAGAGTTTCCAGATGGGAAAAGAATTATTCTTTTAGCGGAAGGACGCCTCGTCAATCTTGGATGTGCCACAGG
Source organism: Rhodospirillaceae bacterium (assembly GCA_002690995.1). GTDB lineage: Bacteria > Pseudomonadota > Alphaproteobacteria > Thalassobaculales > Thalassobaculaceae. The sequence goes on along the minus strand of NZGS01000061.1, from coordinate 22,610 downwards.
GCATCCCAGCTTTGTCATGAGTGCTTCTTTTACAAACCAAACTCTGGCTCAAATAGAACTTTGGGGTAATCCAGGTAAATATTCCAATGAGGTGTACATCCTACCCAAGTCACTGGACGAAAAAGTCGCTGAACTCCATCTCGCCAGAGTAGGTGCCACGCTTACAAAAATGAGTGAAGAACAGGCTTCCTATATAGGTGTTTCTCAAGAGGGCCCATTCAAGTCTGACTATTATAGATATTAAGCTATCCAAAGCAACAGCGACTTAGAAGGTACACTGAGGGGAAAAGTTTTTCACAGTAGGCAAATGAGTTCCAAGGAGAGGGGTATGAGTGTTCTGATACATAGTAATGCGGAAGTTTTCATTTCAAAAAACTCTAATCTCCCTATAGCCCGCGTTATTACTCAAGAAACAGGTTCGGGTGCGTGCGAGCTCTGGGAACAACCTCTTAAGCCAGGCGATGTTATCCCAATGCATTATCATCTTGTTGAAGAGACAATTACTTTTGCCAGCGGTAGGATCAAAGTAATTCTGGATGGGAACGAGCATGAAATTAATGCGGATCGCGATGGAACAAGCTCTTTGTTAATACCGACCCGTTTACATCACGAAATCAAAAACATAGGGAACAACCCCACATCAATGTTAGCTTTTTTTCCCGCAGTCCAGCCCCAGATATTCCCAGTGAGAGATGAGTAACATCCACAAAATCGATTTACCAAATTAGATTTTAATCTTGATTGAACTTACTTATATGCAAAAACACTCTGTAAAACTGTCGGGGCACCCCACAAGTATTTCAATTGAGAGAGAATTTTGGGATATCCTTAAAAAAATAGCAAAAAATAGAAACCAAACAATGAACTCACTCATTTCCGACTTGGATAAAAAACGGCAAGGTAACCTTTCTAGTGCCATCCGTCTTTTTGTACTTCGAGAAGTTCAATTGGAGAGCGAAGAATAATTCTATCCGCTAAAATCAAACTATTTTACAAACTTCGTCGAATTCTAATCTCGGTGCTCTTTTGGGAATATTATCCCAGACCCCATAACCGAGATTACAGAGAAAATTGGACTTGATTTCGGTCCCACCAAAAAACTCTTCATCTACTTTCACGTTATCAAATCCAGACATTGGTCCACAATCCAACCCTATGGAACGAGCAGCTAAAATAAAATATGCCCCCTGCATAGAGCCATTTCGAAAGGCAGTTGTTTCTGCAAACTGAGGGTTTTCAGTGAATAGCTGGCTCATATCTTTGAAAGGAAATAGTTTATCTAAATTCTTCCAACATGATACGTCATATCCAATGATTGCGCAGACAGGGGCGGTCATAGTCTTTTCTACATTTCCAGAAACAAGCGCTGGCCGCAGCCGCTCTTTGGCCTCGCTACTCTTTATGAAAACAATACGAGCAGGCGAGATATTCATACTTGTAGGCGCCATTTTCATTAGACGATATAAGTGTTCAAGAACACTCGTCTCAACATCTCTATCCTGCCAAACAGTATGAGTGCGAGCTTCGATGAACAAAAGATCTAAAGCTAAGGGATCGAGCTGTGATACAGTATTGGCAGATACTTTTTGCATTGGGAATTCCTTTTGTTAATTTTCAACGATAAGTATATAACTTTCACGATGCATTTCCAATTAAAGGTCTTACCATTGTAAGCAACCCCAATCAGTAAACATTTATAATAAAGGCGTAATTATGGACTTTCTTCTTCAATTCATACCCGCCGAATTAACTTCACTTGAAGCCTTAGGGTTAATAATATTTAGCTACTTCACCTCAGCTGTGACGGTTACTTTTGGTATCGGTGGGGGTGTAATGATGTTAATGGCGATGGCGTCAATATTACCTGTTGCAACAGTTATACCTGTCCATGGCGCCGTACAGATGGGATCAAATGGTGGTAGAGCAATTATGATGGGTTCACACCTGGATTGGTCGATCTTCAAATACTTTGTTCTTGGATCTGTACTAGGAGCAATAATTGCAGGGCAGGTCGTTGTCTCGCTTCCTAAAGACTGGTTACGCTTAATACTTGGCGTATTTGTCATTTGGGTCGTATGGGCGCCAAAATTAAATAAACGAAATACCAATCCACTTGCTTTTTTACCAATTGGATTGGGTACAACATTTGCTAGCATGTTTGTGGGTGCAACTGGGCTCCTAGTCGCTGCTTTCTTATCTCCGGAAAAGCTTGGCAGGATGGCAACTGTTAGTACACAAGCTACATGTACGATGGTACAGCACGGCCTTAAAGTTATAGTATTCGGCGCACTGGGTTTTACTTTCTGGGATTGGTTGCCTCTCATAGTTATCATGGTAATAACTGGGTTTATCGGAACATACACCGGAAAATATATTCTACATAAAATACCGGACCGATTGTTTGGGATGCTATTTAAAGCTATGTTAACTCTACTTGCTATCCGACTTGTTTATATAGCAGGCTTAAATCTTCTGCCGTTTTAGTTGGACACGGTTCGTAATAACTAATGCACATGACTTTTTTCTCATTCCCACACTTGGCTTAGGAAATTTAACCAATTTTCGCCTAAAACCCGGCGTATTTTCGTTTCGTTCCAACCAGCCCTTTCCATTGCAGGAACGAAATTTCCAAAATGACCAAGCGTTTCCAATCCCTTAGGCATACTCGGCACTTTTTTATGTGGTGTAGAAGTTGGTCGGCCCTTACCTTTATCAGAGGAAAGATAATTAAAAAAATGTATGTCTTGGTCCTGAACCCAGTCTGTCCCAATACCTGCTTTTTCTTCACCAACAATATTGATCAAGTAGTCGAGAGCCGTTATGCAGTCATCCAATGTCGTATCTTCCCCTTTTGGCAAAAAGGGCGTGTAACTTGCAAAACCAACAAAGCCGTCAGCATCCGCAATTTCTCTGAGTTGTTCATCGGTTTTATTCCTGGCATGCTTCTTCAACATTGGACAGCAATGAGTATATGCAACCGGTTTTTTAGAAAATTTAATTGCATCCGAACTTGTCTTCGGCCCTACATGAGACAGATCTATCAGTATTCCTAACTTGTTCATTTCGTCAATGACATGGCGACCGAAGTCACTTAGACCACTATCATTTGTTTCCCAGCACCCGGCCCCAACAAGGTTTTGCGAGTTGTAAGTTAATTGAATAATCCTTACACCAAGTTCCCTAAATAGAGCCAAGTAACGCACATCATCGTCTATCCCACTTGTGTTTTGCCAGCCTAAGATTATACCAACTTTATTCTGGGATTTAGCAGTTCGAATATCTTCGGCGTTATAAACTTGAGTGATTAGATCACTGTGTTCTTCAAACCATGACTTCCATTGGGATATATTATCCATTGTTTCTGAAAAACTATCCCATACACAACAGGTGCAGTTAGCTGCTGTGATACCGCCCTTAAGCATGTCTTCAAAAATCGCTCGAGAAAACTTTGAGATATTAAGACCATCTATAAAGATTGCGTCTTTAAAGCTATTTTCCATTTTTCTATAATCCCTTTCCACTAAGTTGGCATGTTCAAAGTTCAGGCCACCAGCGTTTGTTTTCCGGTATTTCGTCCCCACGCAACTCTGGTTCTTCATAAGAATACAAGTTACTCAAATGTTTCGGGAAGTCTTCCTGAAAGATACTAGCAGTTATTCCCTTCACTAATCGGTCCGCGCCATCACTGATTGCAGGAATGTCTCCACTGACATTGCCATGACTAACCGTGGCTGCAAATGTAAATTCGTGAAGGTTTTTGAGATAGGGAGATTTTCCTAAAACTTTCTCTTGCAGCTCAAAATCGGAGCCGAGGTCTGGGAAATCCAAAAATTCGCCAAAAGTTTTGTTATCCGCTAACGACTTTGTGTCGCGGAAAGTTTTTATTTCGTCGTAGAAGGGTTTAAGTACCCGAGGCGCATTCACGTTGATTTTAAACCCCGTTCCAAGAATCACATGATCAACTTTAATCCGATGATGTCTCGTCAACAGTAATAGCTTTCGCTTTTCTTTTTTTACCTCAGTCAATTCAGCATCAAGATGTAACTTTACATTCTTGTGTTTCCATACTCTCTGCACAGAATTCTGTGGTGGAGCGACGCGATACTTAAAGACATAAGAAAGAAGGTCCATTCGTTCAGCCAAAGAGAGCCTAGGGAAACCATTTGTAAATCCAGAATACACTGTGCTTTTCATTTTATTTACGCGGGGAACGGCAGGCGCTCGAGCGAGTATGTGCACCATAGAAGCTCCCGCTTCCAGTGCGGTCGCTGCATTGTCTATAGCTGAAGCACTAATGCCAATGACGGCGACCTCTTTTCCATGCAGATCATCAAAATTTATATCTTCTGAACTGTGTTGACATTGCGGACCAAAGGAGTCCTGCAAAGGGCTAGGGATCCTCGGTTCTGCCATTCCTTCCCGGCCAGTTGCAAGTATGATTTTTCTTACCGGTATTTCTTCTTCGATTACACCATACTTAATCCTTATATTAAAACCGTGATCCGCCACTTCGATTTGCTCAACGGATGTTCTATTCTCAATCTTTAAACTCAATACTTCTCGATACCATATAAGGTAGTCCATCCATGTTTGTGTCGGGATACGGCCCAATTCAGCCCAAGCGTCTCGTCCCCATTGAGCTTCATACCAGGCCTGAAATGTTAAGCTTGGTAATCCTAAAGCAGGCCCGGCAAGCGTTTTGGGAGACCGAAGAGTTTCCATACGAGCGTATTTGGGCCAAGGCCCCTCTCGACCTTCTTCGTTGGAATCAAATGTTCTGATATTACTTATACCCGCTCTTAACAGAGCAAAAGTGGCAACAAGGCCGCACATACCTCCGCCTATTACCGCAACATCTAAAACAGGCTGCCCATCATTAGTCTGGCGTGGAATTACCCAATCAGCTGGCGGGTATTGTAACATTTCGAGGTCACGCCTGATCCTTCGCCCAAGTTTTTCAAGCCCAATTTGACTTTCTGACAAGATCCGCTCCCATACCGGATGAATTACATGCAAAATATAATAACAATGAGCTGGAGTATCTAGTATTAGCCCGTATTATTATTAATGTTTTTGCTACTTGGATACTACCATGTCTCTTCGCATTGTTTTGATTCACGCCATACCTATGGCAATTGAGCCGATTAAATATGCATTTAATGAACTCTGGCCAGAGCCTGAGATAGTAAATTTATTAGACGACTCACTTAGTGTTGACCGCGCAAAATCAAATGTTCTCACGACTGACATGGAAAAACGTTTTTCTGATCTTGGAAATTATGCAGAAAGTATAGGAGCAGACGGAATTCTGTTCACGTGCTCGGCCTTTGGCCCCGCCATAGGCAAAGTGGCTTATAATTTAACGATACCAATTTTAAAACCAAATGAGGCGATGTTTGAGCAAGCACTTAATACTGGACACAAAATTGGTATGCTTGCCACTTTCGAGCAAAGTATTGCATCAATGTCTAAAGAGTTTTGCGAAGTTCGAAATAGTTTATCGGCGACTGGTTCTCTTGACACCAAGCTCGTTGAAGGCGCAATGGAATTTCTTAGACAAGGCAACCAAACAAAACACAATGAATTAATAGCCAAAACCGCGACAACTTTTAAACACTGTGAGGTATTAATGTTGGCTCAATTCTCAATGGTCAGCGCTAAATCAGCTGTTTTTAGGGAATTAAACGTCCCAGTTTTGACCGCTCCAGAGGCGGCAGTAAAAAAATTACGTGGAATACTAATGCAATAAGTCTAAGTTTAATTTTATCTTGTAAATCTTAATCGCGATCCGGAAAGTAGCTCATGGCAAATACACATGATATTCAAGCCTCACCCTCCACAGTTCACTGGGGTTATTTTGACGCTGAACTCGACCCGGTGATGGAGATTGCCTCCGGCGATACTATTAATCTCAACTCCGTTTCAGGAGGGCCCGATAATCTTCCAGGCCCAGATTATTATATACCACCAGAACTTTTCGAAATTCATAAAAAAGTTCCAAAGAGAATGCATGGCCATATTTTGACTGGGCCTATTCGAATAAGCAACGCAAAACCAGGACAAGTTTTGCAAGTCGATATTCTAGATATCGGGTTAAGGCAAGATTGGGGCTATAACTTCGTTAAACCATTATCTGGCGGTTTGCCAGGGGAGTTTGATGAGGAATCTCATATTACTATCAAACTGGACAAAGAAAAAAATGAAGGCGAGTTACCCTGGGGAACAAGACTTCCTCTCAACCCCTTTTTTGGAGTGATGGGCTGCGCACCTCCAAGAAATTGGGGAATGATAACATCAATTATCCCACGGGCACATGGTGGCAACATGGATAATAAGGAGCTGGTTTCCGGCACATCAGTTTTCTTCCCTATTTTTATAGAGGGAGCCAATTTCTCTGCCGGCGATGGACACGGCTGTCAAGGAGATGGTGAGGTTTGCGTAACCGCTATAGAGACCGCTTTGGAAGGAAAATTTCGTTTGACGGTGAGAGACGATCTATCTTTGACTCTGCCACAGGCTGAAAGTCCATCGCATTTTATTACTATGGCCTTTGATGAAGATCTTGACGATGCAGCTAAAGAAGCACTTCGTCAAATGATAATCCTGATAACCCAACGGACAAATTTATCAAAATCTCAGGCCTACTCCCTCTGTTCATTAGCTGCTGATCTGAGGGTTACCCAGATTGTTAACGGCAATAAGGGTGTACATGTAATGTTACCCAAGACAGTCTTGTAGGAGTTTAAAATGTTAAAGCAACATAATAGGTATCCATATTCAAGTCTTCCATCGAGAGCCCAATATGAATGGCCGGACGGAAAGAAGCTTGCTGTATATGTAGCCATGAACATCGAAGCATTTAGCTATGGAGAAGGTAAAGGCGCTGCAATAGCACCCCCCGAACAAGCTAGAAGCCATAGTATTTTCTCATGGAGAGATTACGGAAACCGGGTTGGTTTTTGGCGATTGATGGATATGTTTGACGAGTTGAACATCCCCGTGGAGCATCAAATAAACACAGCAATCTATGAGGAGTGCCCAGATATTCCATCAAGAATACGGGAAAGAGGTGATGAATTCCTGGGCCATGGCTACACGAACTCAGAAGAGCAAGAAGGACTTTCTGAAGATGACGAGAGAGCCATGATACGCTCCTGCACGAAAGCAATATCAGAACAAGAAGGTAAACCTCCTACTGGCTGGATGAGCCCTTGGCTTTCAAATAATGAGACTACAATGGATATTCTCCAGGAAGAAGGTTATAAGTATGTCATGGATTGGACAATGGATGACCAACCTGTCTGGATAAAAACTAGAAATGGCAAGATCCTATCCATGCCATATCCCGTCGAAGCGAATGACAACCGAGGTATCGTTTGGTATCGCTACACATCGGCGGAATTTACTGAAATGCTGATTGATAACTTTGACGAAATGTTGGAGCAATCCAATAACGATGGGCACGCCCTAGTTTGTCCCATATCACTGCATCCGTTTGTAGTTGGGCGACCTTATCGAATACGACAGCTTCGCCGAGCCTTCGAACATATTCTCAGTTACCGTGATAAAATCTGGCTAACTACACCAGGAGAAATATGCACTCATATAGAAAATCTCCCGGATGGTGTAGTTCCCTTTGCATAATATGAAAGAGGATCTAGGCTATACTTGAAGCTGTTTGTTGGATCTGCGCCCAAGCATCCTTAACATGTCTCAGCTCCGTGTTCGTCTGACCGATTGACCATCGTATGGCAAAATGACCGCGCACCCGGTTTTGCGTGAAGTAGGTTGTGCCACTGTCATTTAAGTCATTCAAAAGTTTCAAGTTTAATTTATCAATGTCTAATACCTTGCCACTTTGCTTGGAAAGAAGTCTGAAGTTAAGTAGAGATAGTGATCGCGGGGCCACTAACTCAAAATTTTTAGAATCATTTATCCATTCCTCTACTTGGGAGGCAAACTCGATATGTTTTCTAATCATTTTTTGTAGCCCCCCCACCCCGTAATACCTGATGACAAACCAAAGTTTTAAAGCTCTGAAGCGCCGGCCGAGTGGAATACTCCAATCACGATAATCAATTATATCTTCACTTTCCTTACTCTTGAGGTATTCGGGTAAAATTGAAAGCGTACTTGTCAGTGCCGTAGGATCCTTCACAAAGTGAGCAGAACAATCAAAGTTCGTTAAAAGCCACTTATGAGGATTAATAACGATACTATCAGCTAACTCAATTCCGTCCGCCATCGATCTATGTTCAGGCAGTATCATTGCGGCTCCCGCCCATGCCGCATCAATGTGTAGGAAAATGTCAAACTCCTTGCACAAGGTTGCAATTTTTTTGATTGGGTCAACAGCTCCAACACCTGTCGTCCCAATAGAAGCAACCACACAAGTAGGAACAAACCCCTTGTCTAAATCGGATTGAATTTCTTTTCGCAGGGTGTTTGTGCACATACTAAATTTATTATCTGTAGGAATGAAGCGGATATTATCCCTACCAAAACCTGCAATTTTTGCCCCCTTTTCAGTGGAGGAATGTGCTTCTTCAGATGTATAAACAATTAATTTTTTCGCTATAGTCATGAAGCCTAATTCATTAGTTTTCCAGGAAGTGGCTTTCTCTCGAGCAGTTAACAGCGCACAAAGTGTTGCACTGGAAGCAGAATCTTGAATAACGCCACTAAACTTCTTTGGGAGGTCAATCATACTTGCTAGCCATTGCATCATACGTGTTTCCATCTCTGTGGCAGCTGGACTAGTCTGCCACAACATACATTGTGCACCGAGTGTAGCTGTCAGCATTTCCGCTAAAACAGATGGAGGACTTGAATTGGCAGGGAAATAGGCAAAAAAACGGGGATGTTGCCAGTGGGTTATACCGGGGAGAATCGTCGTTTTAAACTCGTCTATTATATTCTCCATAGGTTCGCCGTTTGTTGGCGGTTTCTCTTTCAAACGATTGGATATTTCACCTGGCTTTACCTGAGAACGCACAGGTAGTTTTTCAACCGTGTCCATGTAATCAGCCATCCAATCAATGAGTTGATGACCATGCTTTCTAAACTCATCGATATCCATAACCAGCTCTCTTCATTATTCATTAAGTCTGCAAACGCTCAATAACCCTTGCCCATTCAGATTGAACAACTTCGTCCTGCTCTTTCAAAAAAAGTGCTTTACAACTCGCTTTTATGGTTTTTTTGTCACCTATTTGGCCTAATGCCCACACGGCCATGGATCGAACAATTGGTGCAGGATCAAAAAGTAACTTTGATAAAGTAGAAGGCACCTCTGATAGTTTCGAATTACCAACTGCAACTAGGACATTTCGAATAAACCTATCTCTACCGATCCTCTTTATTGGTGAGCCGGAGAAATAGTTACGAAAACTCTGATCATCTAGTAGCAGGAGTTCTTCTAGAAGTGGCAGGTTAAGTTCATCTCTTGGAATAAAAGCTATTTCACTAGCAGTTTTTGCAAACTTATTCCAAGGACACACCGCCAAACAATCATCACAACCATATATTCTATTTCCGATAAGCTTACGGAATTCAACCGGAATGTGCCCCTTGTGCTCGATTGTCAAATATGAGATACACCTCCTAGCATCAAGTTGATAAGGAGTAGGGAAGGCCTGCGTCGGGCAGATATCCAAGCATTTAGTGCAACTTCCACAGTGATCTTGCCCTACCCTATCAGGTTCTAAATCAAGGGTGGTGAACAGTTCTCCTAAAAACAACCACGAGCCAAAATCCTTGTTGACTAAATTCGAATGTTTGCCTTGCCATCCAATTCCGGCATTCTGAGCGAGTGGCTTTTCGAGTATAGGCGCAGTATCAACAAACACTTTAAGCTCGCACTGGAAGTATTCTCCGAGCCATCTACCAAGTGTTTTTAGTTTTTTTTTTAAAACATCATGGTAATCCCGATTACGGGCATATACCGAAATATTTCCTCGATCAAAAGCGTTCAAGTCATTCAGCGGATTATTTTTTGGGCCATAATTGCAAGCTACCACAATAATAGATCGGGCTTCTGGCCAAAATAGCTTAGGGTCCCTGCGACGATGAGCATTTTTAGCCATCCACTCCATGTCACCAAAAATCCCATTCGATATAAAGTTATCGAAGTTTTCTGTTACATTGCTATTCAATGACGGTGCCGTGAAACCGATAGCATCAAACCCAATTTCAAGAGCCTTCGCTTTTATAAGCTCTTTCATTTAATAATCCATTTCAAGTGTTTGCCTAACTTAAAATACATTGGGCACTTCATTTTATCGAGGCTATATCGCCTAAGCTTTGTTCCTCATGAAACAAGGCAGTAAACTCGGCCAGTAAACCATTCTTTATTGCTTCCCTCAATCCTCGCATTAGGTCTTGATAATATCCGAGATTGTGCCAGGTTAATAACATTGCCCCAAGAATTTCTCCGGATTTCACCAAATGATGGAGATAGGCTCTGCTGAACTGTTGGCAAGCAGGACAATTACATTCGGCATCTAAAGGCCGTGGGTCAGATGCATGCCTAGCATTCCTTAAATTCACTTCACCTCTCCTTGTAAATGCTTGTCCGGTTCTGCCAGAACGAGTTGGAAGCACACAATCAAACATATCTACACCATTTTGCACTGCTGCCAATAAATCACGCGGCTTTCCGACACCCATTAAGTATCGTGGCTTATCCTCTGGTAAACACGGAACCGTCATTTTCAAAACTTTAATCATAGTTTCATGACCTTCGCCAACAGCAAGGCCACCAACTGCATAACCATCAAAACCAATTCTTTTCAGTTTTTCAGCCGATTGAATTCTTAAACTCTCAAAAATGCTTCCTTGCACTATTCCAAATAAACCAAAGCCATCTCTGTCGTTAAAGGATTGCTTTGATCGCTCTGCCCATCTCATTGATAAAAGCATCGATCTTTCTGCTTCCTCTTCAGAAACCGGAAACGGAGTACATTCATCGAACGCCATAGTAATGTTTGAACCCAAATCTAGCTGAATTTCGATCGATTTTTCCGGCGTTAATTTATGATATGAACCATCTATATGGCTTCTGAAAGTTACGCCGTCTTCATCAAGCTTACGAAGTTGCGAGAGCGACATGACTTGGTAACCACCGGAGTCCGTTAATATAGGTCCATCCCAACCCATAAATTTCTGAAGCCCACCTAAATCTTTAATGCGGGACGCACCCGGCCTCAGCATTAAATGGTAGGTATTACCAAGAAGTATTTGGGCACCAGTTTCTTTAACGGAAGCAGGCATCATTGCCTTCACCGTTGCGGCGGTTCCAACAGGCATGAAAGTTGGGGTGTCTATTTTACCATGTTGAGTTAACAGGCTGCCGCATCGAGCAAAACCGTCCTTGCAATCCACAGAAAAAGAAATTGACATAATTAAAAACTTTCAGAAGTAAACCGTTCGCGTGTATCGCAAAATGCACTGTGCAACTAGCGATTATTTCCAAATATTAAATTGTAGTTAGATGTTTCAATCTCTGACCCGGCCAAAGAGAATTTTGGTAGACCATCTTTAGGCAAACTGCTTATCGATCGCGAGGCCGTCACACTATCTTGTGCTTCAACTATTATAATCCAAGAGGGTGTTTCATTTTCTGGAATTTCAATACCTTGCGCTTGACGACCTTTATTTACTACTTCAAGGTTATTTTCGGCTAAAATAGCCCCCACTACACCAGGCGCTTGCACAATTTCCTTAAGAAAATCATCGCGAAAATAATCTCTTAGATCATCCATAACGTCAGTCTTCGGATTAAACCAGGCGATAGAACATCCCCCGCCAAACCCATGAGAAAAATCAATAGTGATATCAGCTGTTATACGTTCAAATTTTGTGAATTTAGCCATTACTTTTTTGGACCAATCAGACTGGTCTTTGAGTAGTTCCATATACTCGGGGTCGGCTAGATCCTGAACAACAGTTGTTTCATAGGTTGCAAAATACTTAAAAGCGGCTGTTCCATCCGCATCTATATATCGCCGTGCCCGATGAAAACCGGGCATCCAGACGCGCTCATCAATGTGCTCTCTGTTGTACCACTCGTTGAAATCCACTTCATCTTCATTCAAAGTCTCTGTGAAGGTCATCAGCATACCTTTTCCATAGAGGGCCATATTTTCGCTCCATTAAAATTTGTTTATTCTGTCGATAAAAATTTTCAATCTCATGCCAACTTGACAACCAAGCTTTTCGGCCTCGCTATTAAAGTATGATATAACACCATCATTATAAACAGATTCACCATCTCCTATTCGAGCCGACATTCCATCAACTGTTGCCGCGATTATACCCCTTGCGTTGAGGGGCTCTAATCTCGTTATACCGGCGGCGCCCTTTCCTATTCCACCATCGTGAAAAAAGCCCGCGAAAGCATCATGTTTCATTGCAGTTTTTGGATCTTTTCCAAGCATACCGCCATGACTACCCGAGACGACAATTTTGTCCCTATCCTTTTCAGTAACAAGAGATATTGAATCCATCAAAATAATTTCCCGCTTACTCTCGCTAGATGTTAGTTCTTTTCGCGCTTCCGAATATTCCTCCGAACTTTTATCACTCACCTTGGCCAGGGTAAGTTTATTTGCCGCTAAAATAGCGGGCATACCTTTTTCTACACCTAATAACTTTGCCGTGTTGTTAACATAAGAAATTATCCCTTCGTTTCTCATGCTTTCCCCATCGCCAATCCTGCAAGAGTCGGATCCTACCGTAGCAAACGGGACACCTAAGCTATCGCAATATTTGCCCCCCGATATTCCTGAATCGTCTTTGGCAAAGCCCGCGTCATTTAAAATTATACCGAGGGCTCCCGACTTTACTGCTAAAAAAGCTGCATAAGTAGCACCGTGTGACCCTGCCAAGACAACATGCCCAAAACATTCGTCACCTAGCGTTGTGACTGAATTAGCCACTACTATTTTGCTTGATAAGACTTGATTTTTCAAAACTACCGCCAAATTTTTGCTATTTAAAGCCTGTAGAAACCGCAACCGATTTCGTGGCCGCTTCTACGATTTGTTCAGAAGACACCCGGATCTTTGCTTCAAGAGGTGGAGCATAGGAAATTGGGACGCGAGGCGCGGCACAACGAGTTATAGGAGACTTCAGGACCGAGAATAATTGCTCGGCGACAGTGGCTGCTATCTCTGCACCGAAACCGCCCACGGAAACACTTTCATGCGTAATTAATAGCCGGCCAGTTTTTTCAACAGAATCAAAAACCATTTGTCTATCCCACGGCCACAAGGTTCGGAGATCAATCAGCTCTGCAGAGATCCCCTCTGCTTGCAACAAAGTCGCTGCGTTTGCAGCGATATGCATTTGGGCCGACCAAGAGACGATTGTTATGTCATCGCCCTCTTTCTCTAGCCTTCCCTTCCCAAACGGAATTAAAGTTTCATCTTCCGGAACGTCACCTTCATAGCCCCATATATTTTTATGCTCGAGATATACAACCGGGTCGTCAGATCTTATTGCTGTTTTTAAAAGTCCCCTATTATCTGCCGGAGTGGATGGAACCGCAACAACGAGACCAGGGATGTGAGTATACCAACTTTCTAGCGACTGGCTGTGTTGCGCTGCAGACGATCGCCACATTCCCATCGGCTCTCTTATCACCATAGGTACTTTCACCTGGCCGCCTAACATGTAACGTGCCTTTGCTGCCTGGTTGATTAACTCGTCAACGGCACAGAGAGCAAAATCGGCAAAGCGCATTTCAACAACGGGTCGTGTTCCAGCCATAGCCGCTCCTACGCTTGCCCCCATAATAGCTGATTCAGAAATAGGTGCATCAGATATTCTCTCTGGCCCAAACTCATCCAAAAGCCCCAAATATTGGCCAAATACACCCCCGCGCCCGAGATCTTCTCCTATAGCCCACACAAGCGGGTCCCTTCTCATTTCCTCTGCAAGTGCTAGCTTCGCTGCCTCGGCATAGGACATTTTAACCATTAAAATGCTCCTTCGCGTGGATCACCAAGGTCTTGCACATCGGAAAAAGCATTATCATCGCTGGGCCACGGCGCTTCCTTGGCAGTTTTATATACTCTTTCCATTTCCTCTAGTGCTATTTTTCTATGTTCATTAAGAATTTTTCGGGATATTCCCAACCTTGAAAGCAATTCCGAACATCTTTCGATTGGATCCTCTTTCCAAGCTGTTTCAACTTCCGCCGCAGGCCTATAAGAGGCTGGATCGGATGCCGTATGCCCATGCAGTCTGTAAGTGTTGAATGAAATTAAATGTGGCCCGTTACCATTCCGAATATTAGCAATATATTCTCGTGTTATCTCGTCTACTGAAATGATGTCATTGCCATCAACTTCTGTTGCTGTAATTCCCATTGATCGTGCTCTAGCTGCAGCACCTTCTCCTGATGTCATAGCATCTGTCCGGGTTGTGGAAGCGAACCCATTATTTTCACAAACAAATAAAACCGGAAGATTGAAAACACCGGACCAATTCAAACCCTCTAGGAAAGGCCCGCGATTGATCGCGCCATCACCAAAAATGCAACATGAAATATTTGTTTCTCGCTTAAGCTTGATCGCATGCGCGGCGCCAGTGGCAATATTTATGTTCGCCGCCACAACACCGTTGGCACCCAGCATTCCAACACTTGCATCTGCTATGTGCATAGACCCACCTTTTCCTTTACATATTCCTCCACGCCTTCCCAATAACTCAAGCATCATAGCCTCTGGATCGGCGCCTTTTGCTAGAGTATGCCCGTGGCCTCTGTGCGTACTCAGTAGAAAATCTTCCTTCATTAAATTTTTACAGACCCCCGATGCGATAGCTTCTTGTCCTATCGACAAGTGGATCGCCCCTAGAACGAGTTTATCCTGATTGGCCCTCGCTGCAGTTTCCTCAAAAGCTCTTATACGATGCATCATAATGTGGTGTTCGAGAAACCAGTCTTTATCGATATTCTGATTAGGGGGCTGTATCACTGTGTTTCTCCCTGTGTCTTCTCATACTCAATACTATGTCCGAGGTGAAAACTAGGCAAGAATAGCCGTGAAATAAAAATATGTTTGGACAAAAAAGAGGTTTAAGATTATCACAGCCGTACGACCAAATTCATATACCAAGGAGCATTAAAGGTGCATGCACTAAGACCAATATTTTTCGGTGTAATAGCTATGGCTATAGTCGTTGCTGTATCGAATGTCGCCGTCGGTTATCCGATAAACGACTGGATAACATGGGGAGCTTTAACATATCCTGTAGCATTTTTAGTTACTGATGTGATGAACCGATCATTCGGGGCCTCAAACGCCAGAAAAGTAGTATATGGAGGTTTTTTAGTTGGAGTTATTTTTTCAATTTGGCTTGCCGATATTAGGATCGCACTAGCCTCAGGTACAGCTTTCTTAACCGCGCAATTAATCGATATATTTGTTTTTAATAAGGTCAGTCAAAAGACGTGGTGGCAAGCCCCTTTTATTTCCTCCTCACTATCGTCAGCAATCGACACCGTGTTATTCTTTTCCATTGCTTTTATCGGATCTGGGCTTCCGTGGGTTACATGGGCTGCCGGCGATTACGCCATAAAATTAGCCATGGCCATGTTATTGTTGGTGCCATTTAAGTTGGTCATTTCCATAATTACAAACCAAGCTGCGGTCGTTCCTAGGGACACCACACCTTAGAAATGGATGTCGACTTATTTGATTACGAACTACCCCCAAATTTTATTGCACAAACACCGATAAATCCAAGGGATGCTGCCCGTCTCTTGGACCTTACGAAAGGGGGCCTAAGAGATCGCTTTATTCAGGAACTTCCATTCATACTAGAACCAGGCGACTTACTCGTCGCTAACAACACCCGTGTAATACCAACGAAATTACAAGGTCAGTGCGCCAGCAAAAGGATAACCGTGAACCTCCATAAAAAGGTTTCTTCGAGCATATGGTTCGCTTTTGCACGACCTGCAAAACGGGTTACCCAGGGCGATTTGATAATGTTTCATGACTCCGTCGTTGCAAAAGTATTGGAAAGAAACCGCGGTGAATTGCTTTTAGAGTTTGAATTGAGTGATAAAGATTTAATGGGTTTTCTTGAACAGCGTGGAAGCATGCCACTTCCTCCTTACATCAAACGCGATGACCCAACATCTAATCTCGCGGACCTAAAAGATTACCAGTCCATTTTCGCCCAACACGAAGGCGCCGTTGCAGCCCCCACGGCTAGCCTTCACTTTACGGATCGCCTTGTTGCTAGTTTGAAAAAAAATAATATAGACATTGCATATCTCACACTTCACGTAGGAGCTGGAACTTTTCTTCCAGTAAAAGTAAAAGATACAGATAACCATGACATGCACAGCGAGTGGGCCGAATTGGGATCTAAAGCTGTAGAAGAAATTAAAAACGTAAAAGCAAGAGGCAATAAAGTTATTGCACTTGGCACCACCAGCCTGCGCGTTTTAGAAACAGCATCTATTGGCGGCACGATAAAACCATTTGCGGGCGATACTGACTTGTTTATAACCCCTGGGTTTAAGTTCAACGCAACAGACGCACTTATAACAAATTTCCATTTACCAAAATCTACGCTCATAATGCTAGCATCTGCTTTGGCTGGCAGAGAGAGGCTGTTAGATGCATACGAGCATGCAAAACGGGAAAATTATCGGTTTTTTTCCTATGGCGACGCGTGTTTGATTGACCATTTCAAA
Source organism: Rhodospirillaceae bacterium (assembly GCA_002690995.1). Taxonomy (GTDB): domain Bacteria; phylum Pseudomonadota; class Alphaproteobacteria; order Thalassobaculales; family Thalassobaculaceae. The sequence continues at coordinate 5,896 of NZGS01000061.1, read as the reverse complement.
GATAACAATATTTGACTAGAGTTGCTGGATAGCTGAGACTTACGATTTTTCGGAGTTGGCATTTTACGTAGCAAAAGGTACACCCTATAACTTTACATGTACTGCGATGGCTTTTGTGGAAACAAATATTAAGCAACCAGATATTTTTCTGAAATCCCTTTTTGAGGCGGCGACCTGCTCAGCCAACCCTAGACATTGCTTGCCGCAGCAACTTATGGGCATTATTACCTCCCCTCCTATAGGGAAGGTTATTGTCATAGGAGCTGGGAAAGCTGCTGGTTCAATGGCTCAGTCGTTTGAACATTTTTGGCTAGAACATTTTCCTGCGGTCCCACTGAACGGTATGGTAATTACCCGTTATGGCCACGCACTTACCTGCAGGTACATTGATGTTGTTGAGGCCGGCCACCCACTTCCAGATGTAAACGGAACTTTGGCGGCCGATAAAATCTTTGAGTTAGCAAATACTTTAACCAAAGACGATCTTGTGGTCTGCCTTATCTCAGGTGGTTGCTCAGCCCTGCTTTCCTTACCGGCAAATGGCATCGAATTAGAGGAAAAGCGAGCTCTAACGCAGCAGCTTTTAGCTTCGGGGGCAACAATTCATGAAATGAATTGTGTGCGAAAACATCTGTCAAAAATAAAAGGAGGCAGGCTCGCGAAAGCAAGCTACCCAGCGCAAGTATTGACCCTCTGCATATCAGATGTTCCTGGTGACGAGCTCCACACGATTGGTTCTGGACCAACAGTGCCTGACCCGACCCAACTAAAAGATGCCATCAATATTCTCAATAAATATGGAATATCATACTCAACAAGAATATTAGAACATCTCTCAAACCAAGAAAACGAAACACCAAAACCCGGTGACCCCGTCTTCAGAAAAACAAAAATTTCGCTGATAGCAACACCACAGCTAGCCTTAGAGGCTGCCGCCAAGGAAGCCCAAAAAGTTGGCTTAAACGCCGTGATCTTAGGAGATGCAATTGAAGGGGAAGCACGCGAAGTCGCGCGAGTTCACGCCGCTATAACGGGTCAAGTTCTTCGACATAACCAACCAGCACCAGCACCAATTGTTTTGCTTTCCGGTGGCGAGACAACTGTAACGGTCAAAGGTACCGGACGTGGTGGACGCAATACAGAGTTTCTTCTTGCATATGCAATCACACTTTTCGAACGTTCAAATCAACACCTTTCGCGTGTATCTGCTATTGCTTGCGACACCGATGGTATAGATGGGACAGAAGACAACGCCGGGGCACTATACTTACCAACTACGTTCCAAATGGCACAAGAACAAAACATTAACCTCGTAAAAGCATTGCAAGAAAATGATGGATACGGAGCATTTAAAAAATTAGGAAACCTCGTTATAACCGGCCCAACACTAACGAACGTTAATGATTTTAGAGCTATTTTGATTCAGTAAACAACTTTACATCTAATTGAAGATTGATTCATTTAAGGAAAATAAAATTGAAAATCTGAGGTATTTAAAATGACGTCATCTTATAACCAGAGAGATTGGACTGTTCATCCAAGCTATTTTTCCGAGAATTATAAGTCTACTCATCTGCGGAGCCCCACTAAAGCGCCTATAAAAATTGAGCAAACAAACTCGGAATTGACGGCACCTAGCTTTTTTCCATTAATCAACCACGAGCAAGAAAATGACTTAACTAAAAACGGGGCAGTAAACGGGCAACAACCTTTGGGCGAACGTATCGTGGTTACCGGCCGCGTTGTTGACGAAAACGGGAAGCCTCAACCAAACACTTTAATTGAAATTTGGCAATGTAATTCATCTGGACGATATATTCACGCGGCAGACCAACACGACGCACCTTTGGACCCAAATTTTTTTGGTGCAGGAAGATGCATCACAGATAACAACGGTATTTATAAATTTTACTCTATAAAGCCAGGCGCGTATCCATGGGGCAACCACAAAAATGCTTGGAGGCCAGCCCACATTCATTTCTCTCTCTTTGGTCCCGCATTTGCGACAAGACTTATAACCCAGTCATATTTCCCTGGCGATCCTTTATTAGAATTGGATCCTATTTTTCAATCAACCCCAAAAGAAGCAAGAAAACTACTCATAAAGACTTTCGACATTGAGGCCACCGAAGAAGGTTTTGCTTTAGGCTATAAATTCGATTTCATTTTGCGGGGGCCCAAAGCAACTCCCATGGAGAAATAACATGTCGCTTAAACAAACACCCTCTCAAACGATTGGCCCATTTTTCGCTTACGGCCTTACCCCCAAACAATATGGCTACAATAAAATTAAAGATATTGCTTCCAATGACTTAAATTCAGAGGGAACCATTGGGGAAAGAATAAGCATTGAAGGGATTGTATTTGACGGGAATGATGAACCTGTAGATGATGCATTAATTGAAATTTGGCAGGCATCTAGTTCTGGCCTGTATGTTACGTCAAAAAACCTAAAAGATACGAATGATAGTTTTTCCGGTTTTGGGCGATGCGGCACAGGCACAAATCCGCAACGAAAATTCTCGTTCACAACAATCAAACCAGGCACTACCGGCGATAATCAAGCACCTCATATTAATTTTACTGTTTTCATGAGGGGTCTTCTTTCTCATGTCTATACGAGGATGTATTTCCCTGAAGAGGAAGGAGCCAATCAACACGACAGCTTTCTCCTCAATGTTCCAAAAAACCGACGTCAGACACTTATTGCCAAACAAATTTCGTCCAATAAAGGTAGCGTATACCAATTTAATATTTACATGCAGGGAGCCAATGAGACAGTCTTCTTCGATGTTTAATGCTTTATTAGTATCTTGAAGTACGCCTTAATTCTATTCAGTTGTAAAAACATGGTTTAAAGTTTTGTTTTATATTTATAAGTTGTTTTAAAAAAGCGTAATTTAGAGAGGAGCTTGAGTGAACTTTCGACGGATAGCGATAGAGCCAGTTTCTGGAAATCTAGGGGCAATAATAAAAGGTGTTGATCTAGCAACGTTGGATGACGAGACCTTTGCTGAGATTCACCAAGCTTGGCTCAAATACTCCGTTATTTTTTTTCGGAAACAAAAACTAAGACCATTACAACAAATTGACTTCGCAAAAAGGTTTGGTGAAATTCATTTCCATCCATATATGCGAGGTTTAGACGACCATCCAGAAATATTAGAAATCATTAAAGAACCGGGCGATGAATATACATTCGGGGCCGTCTGGCATACTGATCAAATGTTCAACCCGAAACCAGCAAAAGCAACGATGCTTTATGCTCATGAAGTTCCCACAAGTGGTGGGGATACGCAATTTTCAAATCAATACTTAGCTTACGAAACTTTATCTGAGCCGATGAAGGGCGTTTTAGAAAACCTAAAAACCTTTAACGTAGGCGATGGTTTTCGACGCGGCGTAGGAAAGGTAAATAGGAAAGATCGGTATGCCAGCAATCCGAAAATGCAAGCGAAAATTAGGGAGCCAGGAAACGTACCTACAGAATCTGTTCATCCCTTAGTACGAACACATCCCGAGACTGGACGAAAATCACTGTACATAGGTAGCCATACTCAAAATCTCTTCGGCTTTAACGAGAATGAAGCAGATACACTTATCGATTTTCTGCGTGATCATTCAACCCGCCCAGAATTTACCTGTCGCTTCAGGTGGGAAGTTGGATCACTTGCCCTCTGGGACAACCGATGTGTCCAACACCAGGCCCTGGCAGATTATAACGAGCGTCGACGCATGCATAGAATCACAATAGCAGGTGATGCACCCTTCTAGATTGGACGAGTAATGAAATTTGGAATTCATTTAGGCATTAGAGGTCCTGTCGCGCATCCTGATACCCTCAGAACAATTGCTCTAGAAGCTGAAGAATTAGGTTTCAGTTACCTTGGCTTTAGTGACCACGTTGTAATAGCCGAAGATGTAAACTCTCCTTACCCTTATACTAAGTCAGGACGTTGGTTTGCCGAGGACACCGGGGAATGCCTCGAACAACTGAGCACTTTAAGTTTTGTCGCCGCCTCAACAAGCGTTATACGATTGCTCACATCGGTAATGGTTATACCACACCGTCCGCCTATTTTGACCGCAAAGATGACCAAGACCATCGATGTTTTGTCAAAAGGACGCCTAACCATTGGGGTCGGCGTGGGGTGGATGGAAGAAGAAATACAACTCTTAAACGGTCCAGCTTTCAAAGACAGGGGGGCGGCATCTGACGAATACATTACAGCTTTCAAAAACTTATGGACAGAGGAATCACCATCCTTCGAAGGCAGTCACGTTAACTACTCGGGCTTAAAATTTTTCCCAAAACCGGTCCAATATCCCCATCCCCCCCTTTGGATTGGCGGAGAAGCTAGACTTGCAAGACAACGTGCGGCAAAATTTGGGGATGGATGGTATCCGGTTGGTAATAATCCCAGGGCACCTTTTGATACGGCAGAACGTTATGGCCAAGGATTGAGAGAGGTACACGAAAATGCAGTGCTACTAGGGCGTTCAACTTCCGATATAACGGCCGGCCTGCTCGCCATTTGGTATAAGCTTGGTACTTCGGATGAAACGAATACTGGGGCACGACGGGCCTTCACCGGCAGCAGTAAAGAAATCATAAGGGACGTTGAAGCATATAGGGAAAAAGGTCTTCAATGCCTTATAATAGGGGGCGAAAATTCAAATTTAGAGGCATGCTTGCATCGCATGAGAGAATTTAAAACGGAAATTATAGAGCACCTATAGCATGTTCATAGACTATTTTTTGTATGGAGGTCGGCATCTTTCTGTTTAAAACGAAGTCCCTAAAGTTTGATAGGATAGCAAAGTTATGACTGCTTTAAAAATAAATCGATTAATTATAGGGATTAGCGGTGCTTCAGGCATCATCTACGGATTAACCTTGCCGCAAATCCTGAAGAATCTAGGAGACACTAAACGACCAGAATTACACTTAGTGATGTCACGCTCCGCCGAAATAACGTTAGCATATGAAACAAAAATGAAAATCAAAGAAGTTCATCAACTGGCAGATGTCGTCCATGCAAATAAAGACATCAGTGCATCAATCGCCTCAGGGTCTTTCAAAACTGATGGCATGATCATCGCGCCATGTTCAATGAAAACACTCGCAGAGATAGCATCTGGTGTCACAAACAATTTAATATCTAGGGCAGCGGACGTAACATTGAAAGAACGTCGCCGTCTCGTGTGTCTAACAAGAGAAACGCCTCTACATACAGGGCACATAAAAAATATGTTGGCACTATCTGAAATGGGCGGAATAGTTGCGCCCCCCGTTCCCGCTTTTTATGTACAACCAGAGACTATTGATGATATTGTGGAGCACACGGCTGGCCGGATTTTAGATCTCTTTGATATAGAAGTAGGTTTAGTGAAAAGATGGAAGGATAGTTAAACGTTATTCCGATTTTCACTTAATACTAATCTCCGTCTTGAGAAAGCACCGTGATTATTCAGCATAAGTTAAACGTTTAAAACTACCTGTTCTATACTATTAGCCACTTCGAGAAGCTTTTCGTCTTCTCCCGTGTTTCCCATAACCATCATGCCAACTGGTGCTTCTCCAGGTTGATGAATGGGTAATGAAATTGCGCATCTATCCAGAAAGTTACCGAAAGAACAATTACGGAGCATCAATAAGTTAGTTTCATGATATGCTGTGTCGGATTTTTCTAAGTGATCAAGGATAGGCGCTATTGTCGGAACCGTCGGCATAAGTAGCGCATCATAATGTCGCGTTATCTCATCAGCTTCTTTCCTTATCTTTACAGTTGCGTCTAGTAATTCGAGATACTCCACCCCTAACATTTCGGCGCCCCTCCTTACTCTGACAGCCACTCTTGGATCAAAATTTAACTCATCCTTTTCCAAAAGATCT